>NZ_BAACAP010000174.1:0-50270 GCF_045865695.1 Scytonema hankhaensis NUACC26 | reverse complement strand
CGCCTTCTTGTTGAGGAAGTTGAACTGCTAATTGATTTGGGAGCAGAGCAACTGCTGGCTGCAGAAAGGTCAGGAGAAAAAATTGCGGTAGAGATAAAAACCTTCCTACAGGCATCAGCCATTTCAACTTTTCATACAGCCTTGGGACAATTCCTCAACTATCAGGAAGCTTTGGAACTCGATCGACCAGAACGAATATTGTATTTAGCTGTGCCAAAGCAGGCTTATAAAAGCTTTTTTGAAAAACGCTTTGTGCAGAGAATTGTACATAAGTATAGCATAAAACTTTTGATTTACGATCCCAAGCAGGAGGTCATTGTAGAATGGAAAGAGTAGAGAAATATAGAGAGTTAGTGAAACAAGTTCTAGAAGAATATGCAAGCTATAAATTCTCATCAAGTGAAATTGAAGTGATGACTGTTTTTGATTTAGAACGAGATCGCTATCAAGTTGTTAGTGCAGGATGGAAAGACGAGCGTCGAATTTATGGGTGTTCGGTACATATCGATATTAAAGATAGCAAGATTTGGATACAGCATGATGGCACTGAGATTGGATTTGCGGATGAATTTGTAAGGCTAGGAGTTGCAAAAGACGACATTGTGTTGGCATATCACTCGCCGTTTATGCGGCAGTTTGATGGTTTTGCAGTTAGCTAATGAACAAGTTTTGTATATTTATACCTTTGCTTTATAAATCACAAAATTTTTTGAAACTTATTGATTATCGAGAGAAACTTGAGTAGTTTTTCAAACTCTTCATTAGACTTAGCTTGCTGCTGTGCAATGACTAAATTCTCAGCAAGTTTCTCTAATAAGGGTTCCCAAACAAGTTTAAAACCTTGTCGATTTGGAATTGGAGATAAATTGATGACTTCACCGCACCAACATCTGATTTTGGGCATATAAATATCCTAACGTGAGCGCTCGACAATAATCTGACCGTCTTTTCTGTCTTTCATAGTTTGGCTCTCACTCACGGTTACAGTTTTCATACCATTTGTGTCCCTGTATTAAGTTGCCGCTTCGTTACATTGCTTCAACGATGTAATTTAACTGTAAAAAAGGTGGGAGTTCTCACCTGAAAAAATTAGCTTTGTATAATTCGCGCATTGTTGCTTATTCTTTTATTTGGTATGAACTCCCTTTTGATGCTCGCACTCAAATCTATGGAATTTAGTTTGAACTCTTATTACGATTTAAGTATTCCTACTAATATGAGCCTTGTTTGTTCGAGAACCATCAGAACCATATTGAGGTGCTGGCATACGTACAACCTCACCATTAGAACGAATCTATACCTCCGATCTATCAGGAAACCTATATTGAGTATACTTTGGAGAAAACTGAGAAAGTCTTAGTCAGGCTAAGTCAATCAGGCTTTTACCGTCGTTGTCAAATGAAGTGCGGAGCCATTCCACAAAGTCCCGATCTAGTTTCTCAGCCTGGTTCAGCCTTTGCAAATCTTCACTTTGTTTAGCCATTTCTCGCACTGCCACCGGGTGACTACCGATCGCCTCTTGCAGCTTTTCTAATCCAACTTTAGACTCACTGACATTAAAAGATTTGTCTTTGTGAGGGACGAATGCATCAATGGTATTTGTAACACATGTTGCCACCTTAATAATTTGCTCTGGAGTTGGATCGAGGCAAGCTTCCAGAGTGTTGCAGATCGCTATAGCTGCCTCCTGTGCTTCTACATCATAAATCAAATTCGGGCTGGTAAATTCATCCGAGTCTGGGATGACATCAGAGCAATCCTCTATTAATCGACGAATTAAAGCAGCATCCACTGGCTTTCCTTGAAGAATTTGCCAAACTTCATCGAGTGCAGTTCTCAGTACAGAGGGATTGCCCCAATTTTCCTGGTGAGAAAAAGCGTTATAGTTGAGAAGTAACCTCTGGCAACAAGAAGCAGCAAACGCGATTCTATGAAGGGGAGAGAGTCCTTCTAGTTCTTTTTCTAAAGCATCAAAGTTGTATAAGTGTAGGTTCATTTTGTTATTGGCTTGTCTTCTACTTTTTTTTATTTGGTATAAGCTCCCTTTTGATGCTCACACTCAAATCTATGAAACTTGGTTTGAACTCTTGTTGCGATTTAAGTATTCCTCAAACAGTTCAAAAAATCTTTCTAGGGCTTCATGCTCATCCATAGAATAAAACAGAATTATTTTAGCCCATGATTGGTTTGATTTAATTCCATATCGTTGTTGTAACCAAGGTTGAAACTCTTCAAACTCTCTTTCCTGTTCGATGGGAGCTAAACCAACTTCTCTTATAGCTAGAGTATATCCTCTTAAAAACATATCAAACCTAGTAATTGATTTTGTGCTTAAGTACATAACTGGTTTTTCTTTAATCTGCCCTATGAGTTCATAGAAAGTGTCTGTGCGATGCTGCAAATCATCCACATTATACTGAATGTTGTCAAGTATCATATCATCACTCTTTTCTGGTGTTCTAAGCATGAAACGCCTTTCACGAATATTCCAGCTTTTCAAGTAATCTTGAATTTTGTTTGCACACTTAATACACTTAAGATTTCCAAATTCGCTCACGATTCTTTCAATTTCACTAAGGTCTTGAGGAGTAACTGCTTCTCCCGGAGCTTGTGGATCTCCAGAACCCCCAGAATCTCCAGAACCTTGAATCGGGAGCAGTTCTTCAATTAGGTAATGTTAGGATGAGATAGGAGTAATCAAAAAAATAACTGGATTTAAATCGAATATTTCTGCTTAATTTGAGATTCGTGCAGGTACTTAACTTTTTTTTAATATCTAAAAAATTATAAGGTGGGTATTCCCACCTGAATAAAAAGCTTTGTCTTCTAAAAGAAGACTACCTTTTTTGAGAAAGTAATACGGTTTATTGGTATTTTTCTTTACCAATCTTTTTGGAGAAAAAACCTGCCATAAATTATTGATAGCTCGAAGATGTCTGTGGTAATTACAGCCGCTTCCTGATGGGATTCTACACCCATAGAAAAGCCGATTAGGTCAGCTTCCGTTTCATGTAATTTCTCTGAGTCATGCATAGTCCACCTTATGTCGCAACAATCCTGAAAAACTAGCACATACGGCAGGCGCTCAGCAGGATTGTAGACACACTCAATCGACACTTTGTTTCCCCATAGAGACACCGCCACACTTGTAATTAGCGACGTCTGACCACCCAGTTTAAGCAAATGATAATCGTCTGGCATATATATTTAATTACTTACCTTTTCTCCAGTATTATGCGTTCCAGGTATTTCATTACCAAATTCGTCTCGCGTTTTTAGCAGACTACCATCTTTATCAAGGCGCAATCCCCTGTTTATTCGAGAACCATCAGAACCATATTGAGGTGCTGGCATACGTACAACCTCACCATCAGGACGAATCCATACCTCCGATCTATCAGGAAACCTATATTGAGTATAGCCACTTGCAGTAGTTTTTCCGGTTGCGCCAAGTGACTGAAAAAAGGCGTCTGCTTCAGCCCGCGACATCCCGCTCATATCCCCAAAGTCGGAGGCAGTGCCGTTGCCACGGCTCTTGCGTACTTAGCGTGCTATTTTTATAGGAAAATTAGCTTAAAATCCTTGTCTGGATTGTATTACAGCCATTATTACCTTTATAACAGTATTCTTTTCTAAAATTGAAACTAGAAGTGTCTGTAAGCCTTGCAAATAAAGCATAATTATAAATTTTAATTAAAATTTAGCACGCTATGTACGAAAGAACCAGAAATTTATCGAAGATACAATGGTAAGTCTTGTCACTTCGTACCCAAGTAAGAATTGTTTTGGAAAAGTGAAGATAAACAAGCGATCGCACTCCCAGGCAATTTAGACAGCAGTTATTAAGTGTGTCCCATCAATGAAGCAAGTTCAATCTCGGTAGATACTTGAGTTACCGAGATGGTGAAGCGTTAGCATCATTTGCATTTATCAATACATAGACTACAAACAACTTCCACATCTTTCATGAAAAATTCTAACTGGATGTTAGTTTATCTAAGATAGTGGGTACTCTCATAACGGGAGGGTTGCGGTACTTAAGTATTAACCGCCGCAGCAAATACGCAAAGCATGGCTAGTTCAGGGGAAGAGTACTTAGTCGCCCGTCAAAAGCAAATCGAGCGCAAAAAAAGAATTGTGACTTGGATATCTATCATATGTTTTGCAGGCTCTGGGATAGCTGCTGTTGTTCCTGCATTGCAAAAGGCAACTAATAATGAAATACAGCAGCAAGCAGAATCACCAAAAGCGTCCTTGAGACAAAAGGCGCAGGGTTTTGAACTAGTGTTACAACGGGAACCTGAAAACCAAGTAGCGCTAGAGGAGTTAGTCCGGATACACATTCAGCTGAGGGATGCTCAAAGTGCTATTGCACCATTGGAAAAACTGGTGAGGTTGCAACCCGAGCGACAAGAATATAAAGCTCTGTTAGAACATCTGAAAAAACAAGTAGGTAATACAAAATCCCCTTAAATGTAACAATTTTCAGAATATTACAGTAAGTATTACTTCAAGTTCGTAGTTAAAAATTTGTAAAAAATAAGGAATATTTGCGTGAATCAACATATTTTACTGTACAGTGACGATCCGGGATTAGGTGGAGTCGCTCACTACAATCATACAATTTTGTGTGGTCTAGCAGCTTTAGGCTATCGACTAACTTGTGTACAGAGTAAAGTTCCTAACCCATTAATAGACGAACAAAAAGAGTTAGGTATACAGCATATATGGATAGATTTTGATACGACTCAAGAGCCAAATCGTACAGTCAATGATGGTTCGCATGCTTACCAAATCTTTGAAGATACTCAACCCGATTTAATCATTTTTAGTGACACATGGCCTTTAGCCAATTCTGGTGTCAAGGAAGTTGCTATCGAACGGGGAATACCCTACATGATTGTTGTGGGGTTTGTAGCTCCTTATCCTGGAGGGCTTCCTACTGTTTTTTTAGATAAAATATTACGAATTTATCAGGTAGCGAAAGCGGTTATTGCAGTTTCACAAGAAAATTTAAGTTTATTGCATCAATTATTTGGGCTACCTAGAGATCAGGGACAAGTTATTTATTATGGACGACCTCCTAAATATTTTGTGACCCCTCAGAAACTAGTTCGCGATCGCTTACGTCAAGAATTAGACATTCCCTCAGACGCAGTTGTTTGTTTTACATCCGCTCGCCTAGAACCTATTAAGGGATATCAATATCAATTAGCAGCTATTGAAAGATTAAAAAATACTAAAATTTGGAATTCCCTGTATTTTGTTTGGGCTGGTGGAGGGAAGTTAGAAGCCGAACTCAAGGAAGCTCTTGCTCAACTAAACATAGTCGAAAAAGTAAAAATTTTAGGACAACGTTGGGATATTCCAGACTGGCTGGATGCCAGTGATATTTTTGTTTTGACTTCTCTATCTGAAGGAATGCCATTAGCAGTCATGGAAGCAATGGCTAAGGGATTACCAGTTATTGCTTCAGCAGTTAGTGGTGTACCTGAAGAATTAGGCGATACTGGCAAGTTATTACCAGACCCCAAAATTAATCCTGAAGCAACTGTTAACGAGTTAGTAGAAACAATTCAAGCTTGGTGTGCTAATCCAGAATTGCGCGATTCCATCGCTAAAGCTTGTAAAACACGTGCGGAGCAGTTGTTTAAAGAAGAACTGATGATTGCAGAAACTCATCAGGTAATTGAAAGTATTTTAGTATCAAGTTGGGACTATATTTCACCCGAATTTGAACTCATTTGTCCCGACTCATGTTTCCCCAACATAATTATTGGAGATACTAATAATTGTTTTTGGCAGTATTTACGTAGGGAAATTCCTCATAATTGGTATGTAGATAAGCGACAGCCAAGTGTAGGTTTCTTAAATCGTGATGAGGCTCATATTCTCTATAACACTGCTCTAAAATTTACAGGAAAAAAAGCTTTAGAAATTGGATGTTGGCTGGGTTGGTCAGCTTGTCATCTAGCATTAGCAGGTGTTGAGTTAGATGTCGTAGACCCTTTGTTAAGTAAACAGGATTTTTATGAAAGCGTTAGCAGTTCCTTGGAAGCGGCTGATGTTCTTGGTTCAGTTAATTTAGTAGCTGGTTACAGTCCTCAGACAGTTGACGAATTAGCAGCTAAATTGCAACGCAAGTGGTCACTCATTTTTATCGATGGAAATCATGACGCACCAGGACCCTTGTATGATGCGATGGTCTGTGAGAAATATGCCGAAGATGATGCTTTAATTCTTTTTCACGATCTAGCTTCTCCAGATGTTGCTCAAGGCTTGGCATATTTAGAGCAACATGGTTGGAAAGTTATGATTTATCAAACCATGCAAATTATGGGTGTAGCTTGGCGGGGAAATATCGAACCAGTTGTTCATGAGCCCGATCCTAAAGTTGATTGGCATTTACCAAAACATTTAGAGTGCTATCCGGTAAGTAAGCTTGTCAAAGAGCAAGTCGTTAATAAGATCCAGACTGTTCAAGAAGTGCAAGCAATGATGCAACAAGCACTTAACTTACTAGATAGAGGAAAACCGATTGAAGCAATGCAAATTGCCGAACAAACAACTCATTTGGGTGTGGTTGTCCCAGATATGCATTTTGTGAGATCGATTTGTTTGTACGCTGTACAGAAGTATCAGCAAGCTTTTGAGGCTGCAAAAGCAGAACTAGAAATCAATCCCAATCACTCCAAAGCACAAGAAATCGTAAAAAACTTTACTAACAATATGTTTAGGCAAAAGCCTAAAGTTCCAACACACCAGCGCTCTTGGAATACAAGTTTACCACAAGAAACTTTGCTGTCAGTACAGGAAGCAAGTCATAAGTATTCCTATAAAGGCACCCAGATGATTAAAAATCCGTTTGATTTTGCACTATACCCACTACTACTCTGGAACTTGCAACCGCGCACAATTATTGAAATAGGTTCCAATCGAGGAGGTAGTGCATTATGGCTGGGAGATATGCTGAATAATTTTGGTATTGATGGTCATATCTTTTCTGTTGATATCCTAAAAGTTACTTCAGTTAATCACCCTCGTGTAACCTTTATGGAAGGTAATGGTCAAGCCTTAGATGAAATTTTTACACCTGATTTTCTTGAGTCTTTACCACATCCGCTTTTAATGATAGAAGATGCAGACCATTCTTACGAAACTTCAAAGTATGTTTTAGAATTTTTTCATCCCTATCTAAAGAAAGGAGAATACATTGTTATTGAAGATGGAATTATTTCAGATCTAACGCAAGATATATCCTATAACAGTGGACCCCATAGGGCGCTCAAGGAGTTTTTATCAAAACATGGAAATGAATATGAAGTTGATAGTAATTACTGTGACTTTTTCGGATATAACATAACATGGTGTACTAACGGGTTTCTTCAAAAAATACAAGAGCAACCTATGTTGCAAGAGGTTGCTAGAGGCGTCAACAGTCAAGTAAAACCTTCAAACTTTGTCCAAGTAAATAGATCTAACTGTCTAAATGTTGGTAAAGTCCAAAGCAAGCCTCGTGTAGATGTGGTATTACAAGCTACCGGAATTCATGGATGGTCTGCTTCTCATAGTTGGGTAAATACCTTGAAGCGAGAAGGTTTGCTAAATCGAGTTTTTCATCCGATAGCGGATTGGGGAGTAGAAGAACCTGAAGATGATGATGGTCTATTTGAGTACCTAAAAAATCCTCAGGCAGATGTTATGTTACTGCTGGGTTTTGATTGGCATTCTCAACCACTGCATAACACCCTGAAGTGGCAGGAACAATGGAATAAATTACCTATCAAAAAGATAGCTGTATTACAAGAGTGTTACTCAGCTGAGGTTGTACAAAATACTCCAGCCTGGAAACATCTGATGTATCAAGCACTCGCCAGCACAATTCCCTGTGTAGATGCTCTCCTTTGTCATCATGAACCCGATGTAGACTTTTTACAAAAGCAGCTAGAAATTTCTTTACCAATAATTTTTCTGCCATTCGGAATTGATACCCAATACTTTCAAAACGCTCGACCATTTTCAGACCGATTAAATCGTGCAATATTTAGAGGTAATGCACCGCGTTACTTCACTAAAAATACTTACGAAGAACGACAAAAGCTTATAGAAGCATTAAGCAACTCTCAAAATGTAGATTTATTTTCTACTAATCTCAATGGTTTCAAAAATCCATTTGAGGTAGTGCAAGAGTATGTTAAAGAGCTTAACTCTTATCGCTTACTTTTAAATTTACCATCAATTTCTTCCACGTTAACAGCTCGCCCATTTGAAATCTTAGCTTGTAGTGGATTGCTACTACAAAATAAAGTGATTGGCGAAAAATCTAATAAGTTATTTCGAGATTGGGAGCATTTGGTATATTACGATGCTGATAATCCAGAAGATTTACTCAACAAAATTAATTACTTGATTGCCCATCCTGATGTAGCCGAAAAAATTGCTCTATCGGGGTATGAATTATGTTATCAACAACATACAATTGAATGCCGAATTCAGACCCTCATAGAGTGGGCAAATTGTAACTTTCAATTACCAAGGGACAAGCCAAAACCTGTAAATAGTCTGCAAGAATCAAAGTCAACACATATTCATTATCCAACCTATACGGCTGGAACAGAAAATATACATCAACCAATTGCTAGCCCAAAATTTAAAGTTATTGTTGATGGAGTATTCTTTCAACTTTATAAAACGGGAATTGCTCGTGTTTGGAAATCGTTGTTACAAGAATGGGTAAAAGATGGATTTGCTCAATATTTGACTGTTCTCGATCGAGCGGGAACTGCTCCTAGAATTTCTGGCATACACTACGTAACTGTACCAGCATATAATTATGCTAACGCTGATGCCGACAAGGAAATGCTACAGCAAGTATGTGATGCGGAAAATGCTAATGTATTTATCTCTAGCTACTACACGACACCCATAACTACACCTTCTATTTTCCTAGCTCATGATATGATTCCCGAAATTATGGGATGGAATTTAGAACATCCCATGTGGCAAGAAAAACATCACGGAATCAAACACTCATCCGCCTTTATCGCTGTTTCAGAAAACACAGCACGGGATTTGGTGAAATGTTTTCCTGATATATCTTTGAATTCTGTCACAGTTGCTAAAAATGGCGTCGATCGCCAAATATTTTCTCCAAGTGATTTGGAAAGTATAAATTCTTTTAAAAGCAAATACGGTATTTCAAAGCCCTACTTTATGATTGTTGGTGGGGGAGGAGGTTACAAAAATAGTATTCTCTTCTTTAAAGCTTTTGCTCAATTGGTAAGCAAACAAGGATTTGAGATTGTTGCTACAGGTATTGGAGGATTACAGCAGTTAGATTTTAGAAACTACACCTCAGGAACGGTCGTGCATATGCTACAACTGAGTGATGAGGAATTGGCAATAGCTTATTCTGGTGCTGTGGCATTAGTTTACCCATCTACATATGAAGGTTTTGGTTTACCTGTCTTAGAAGCAATGGCTTGCGGTTGTCCTGTTATTACTTGTCCCAATGCCTCTCTTCCAGAAGTAGTAGGAGAAGCTGCTATATATGTGAATGATAATGATGTGGAAGAACTCGCAAATGCACTATGCGAGGTACAGAAGTATAGGATTCGTGAAACTTTAATTGCATCTGGATTACAACAAGCAAAAGAGTTTTCTTGGTCAAAAATGGCAAAAACTGTGAGTGCTGTCTTGATTGATGCAACTCTCTTGCCCTTAAAACTTAAGCAGACTAACTTAATTATGTTTCCAGATTGGTCTCAGTCAGAAGATTTGCTAAATAAAGAGTTGGACAGAGTGATTGGAGCGATCGCAACTCATCTTGAGAGTAAACAGACAACTTTACTTATCGACACTAGCGGTATCTCTTATGAAGATGCCGAACTGTTGTTATCTGGCGCGAGCTTGAATTTGCTGATGCAGAGAAATATAGACGTTAGTGAGGAATTAACCATTTCTCTAGTGGGAGAGTTATCCCAAATTCAGTGGGAAGCTTTGTTGTCTCGAATCCAGAGGAGAATAGTTTTAGAGCCAGAAAATACGCCAATCATTACACATTTAAAAGCAGATAACTTGCCATCCTTAGATTGGGATAGCTTTATAGCATCCAAATTAGTGAGTCCACTTGTCTAAGCTGTTGTGCTTTTTATTTGTATAGTCTAAATCAATCAAACTTTTGTGGAATGGGCGTCCTCGCCCGTCCAATTGTGCAATATATAAGCAGAACAGTTTAGTACTACAATAAGATCTCGAATTTGGTACGATATCAGCAAAAAAGCCTGTTTATCAGGCTTTTTTATCATTACTAATTGTTTTAAGGGAAGATTATGTGTTTATTGTTCTCCTTTTACATACCTTTGCCACATTTGCTCGTATGCACTTTCCATTTCGCGGGTAAATTGCTGACTATTCCATAAAGGTGCTGTTTTTCGAGATTGCCGCAGTTTCCAAGAGATTTGTTCTCGTAAAACACTATCTTTCCCTAAACGCACGCCCCATTCTATGTACTCTCGATCCGTCCAGGCAATGCCCTCTGTTATACCAGCATTGATCATCATAGTGTAACTATTACGAGCAGCAAATTGCTCTCCTACCCTAGTTACTAGAGGAATACCCATCCATAAAGTTTCTAAAGTTGTTGTGGCTCCATTATAAGGATAAGTATCTAATACTATGTCAGCAACACTTAAATTGGCTCGGTGAGCCGTTTCTGAAGGAACATCAGGAAGGAATCGCAATCTTGAAAAATCTAACTCTTCTTCCTCTGCAAGCTTTTTAAAAAAGTTCTTATTTGATTCTTCATCAGCAGTACCTTTAATCAAAAAGTAACTATTAGAAACTTCTTTTACAATCCTCAATTGCAATCTCGTTGTCTCAGGATGTCGTTTAAAACCTCTTTGAGCACACAAGTAGACAATAGCATCGTTAGGAATATTTAGATGTTCTCGGCGTAGTGTTGGTACACCTACCTCAAAACCATCTACAGCGATGTATGTTTGTGGTAAACGCCAAATTTTTTCCTTGTAATATTCTTGAGCTGACTCTGGTAAAACGTAAGGATCGGCAATGTAATAATCAACTGTGGGGATACTTGAAGCATCCCAACCCAACCATGTGATTTGTATTGGTGCTGGTTTGAGAGCCATGACATGACAACTCAGATCCAGTGTAATGCTATCTAAGTCAATCAAAATATCAATTTCATCTTGATAAATTTGATTTGCAATATCAAAAACATTATTAGAATTATAAAGTTTGGAAACTTGCTCTATATACCACTCATGCAATGGATCGAAAATTGGTTTAGTAAAAAGGCAATAAGCGTAAATTTGAAATTTTTCCCGGTCGTGATAATCAAATAGCCAACGAGCTAACCAGCCAACAGAATGGCTTCTCAAACAATGAGACAAATACCCAATTTTTAAAGGTTTTGTTGAACTGCTAGCAAAAGCTCGACGCTTTAAATGTCCTTGACGGTACTGGGCTATGAGATCGCCAACAAGAATTTCAGTATTTTTTTGGCAAAGTTCAAGTAATTGATTTTGAATTTGTCTGTGTTTTCTAGGACGATCTTCTAGATAGGGTGCAAAAAAGTTTGAATTATATAAACGGGATATATGTATATCGGTAAGTGATGTAGATTTTTCATTAATAAGCAATCTCAATAATTTTTCTTGACGAGCGTTAATATCATAGGCTTCCTGCCAATGTCCACCAGCAGTCATTAAAGCACGCATAACTTGACGGTTAGCAAATACTAAATCAGCCCAATCTTTGAGATAAGAATATGCTGTCTTAGCAGTTTCGATACCCTTATTATATTCTCCAGCATTTTGATAAAACCCTGATAAATTTAGTAAAAATTCAGCATTCTCAGGGTCTAAATCAAAATATATTTCACCTAAACGCGCAGCAATTTTGCTTTGTTTTTTCGAGTAAGCTATTTCAACTGCAGCTGGTAACAAAATATCTAAAAACTCTTGTCGATCGAATTGTATATGTTCTACACAGATTCGCACAAACTCTATGACATTCCAATGCAAAGGAGCATCTCTTAAAACATTATTTAAGACTTGCATAAGTAGCTTCAAGTCAAGGATAAAAAATGATTTTGACTTGAGTACTTCAAGTAAGCCTAGTTCGGTGAACTCATCTCCTGTATATGTCTCTAGCTTAATAGCTAATTTCACTAAATGTAATAAGTTATTAATGTGGTTTGGGGAAATTTCCTTGATTTGCTGCCGAATTTTCCAAGCAACTTCTTCTTCCTCTAACTCTTCTCTTCGATCGGCTTCTAATTGCAATACTTGAATTAATTCTTGATTCCATTTTTCAACTTGCTGTGGCTCACCTTCTAACATTCCCATGAACCAAGTTGTCTGTGCTTCTGTTTCTTGTCCTTGTAAAAATAAAACTAACCCTAAATACCAGTAATGCAATTGAGGCTCGGAATCTATCTCTATAGCTTGTTCGTAAATGCTAATAGCTTGAAAGTAGTTACCTTGAATCAGTAAATCATATGCTTGTTGCTGTAATTTAGTTGGAAGAATTGTTAAACTTGCTTGGTTCATATAAACTCTCTTACAAATAAATAAGACAAAAGTGAGTAGTGACATACCACTCACTTTTCTACAAATTTCAGTTCTAACTACGTATACTTATCACAAAAAACTAATTTCCTTATTTTATCTAGCCAAAGTGGTATAGTTATTGTCACAAGTAAGATAGTTAGTTGAGTTAGCTACTGCTGTAGTTGGGCTTAAGGATTCACAAGCTACTGCTACTGTCAAGGCTTCAGAAGTAGCAACATCACCTACGGTAGTACCTGCTACACCATAGTAGGATTTTAAAGCGTTTTTCCTTGCGACTGCTTTAATTTGGGCATAAGGGTTAGGAATAGTACCGCTAGAATAACCACCACCATTGATAGCATAGCTGTAGTTATCTGTTTGGTTCTTGATACCTACTTGCAAAGCTGGGAGACTGCTCGCAAACAGTTGGTATTCCAAATAATAAGCTTGTTGAGCGCGATTGCTAGCACCAACGTAATTTTTAGCTTCAGACTGTTTAGCTTTATTAACTTGACCTAGTAGCGAAGGTAATGCAATAGCTGCTAACACACCTATAATAATAACTACTACGAGTAGTTCAATCAGTGTAAAACCTTCTTCAGTTCTTTTTTTACGGTTGAGGTGTTGTAGGAATTTGACTTGTAGTTCTGGCTTAAGCATTGGGGGTCTCCTCTAAGTTTGGGATACTTGATTGCTGAGTTCTAGATATAACTTACCCACTTCAAATTGGTTCTTATCACTCTCAAGAAAAAACTTTTGCAACCACACTTGCAAGTTTTACAAGCATCTTTCCAAAAGCACGTAGAGAAAGACTTCTAGCTTACACAGGAGTTCTCGAATTTCATGAAAAGCTTCTTCATAACTCTTTGGCTCTAGGGTAATGACATCTAAGGGTCTAGTTAGCAACCAACGTTCCACCAAAGAGGTAAATGGTTGTTCTTCTTCCCAAAGCGGTAGCAAGCAAGCAGCCATAGCACTATCTATCTCTACAGTTCCTCGAGCAGGAAGATTAATGTAGCTACCAATCGACCATAAACGTTTCTCAGCGATACAATTTATCAGAGCTTCTTGAATATGACGCTTTCTCAACTGAGGATGGAGATGTACTCGTGCGCGTTGCCAATCCGTGAAAGTCCATTCACAAACTGGTACAAACAGCTTTGTGTCGTTAGGGTGACCGCACCAAAAGTCAATCAAGCGATGAGTGGGATGCAACAGTTCAAATAAATGTAGCTGCTGTTCTATTGATAAATCTGGTAAGCTCATAGCGAGAAACGCTGGTAAATCATCACGTTCTTTGAACAAATCTATTAATTCCCAGTGTCGCCACTCCACCATGCTGATAAACTCTAACTCAGATGCTTCTAAAGCACTAAACATTTCTTTGACGGTATAACCTTTGTCGCCTTGCAGTAAATGATTGAGTAATGCTAAATTGGGAGACTCATCGAATGTTCCATCCCAAGCTCTTTGCTTTAAAATCACGTCATCCTTTAAAGCTCTCATTGTTTCTCTGACTAATTCAGCCTCAAATTGCTGCGGTGGAGCATCTAGGAACCCCATCATTTGGAAAAGCTCTTGAGCTTGGTAGTAGTAAAACCTCTGTCGAGAGCTGTGAAGATTAGTGTGAATAATGCCACCTGGTTTCAACACAGACTTCATTACCTGTAATCCTAAAACTGCATCAGGCAGTAAATAGAGAGTTTCATCACAGTTAATATAATCAAATTCTATGCCTAGTTTAGGTAAATCTTCTATTGACAAAGTATAAAACTCTGTATTTTCCCAACCGTGATATTTCAATCGCTGACCAGCTATTTTCACCGATTCTTCTGATAAATCGATACCAATAATTTTGGCTTCTGGATTTGCTTCTGCTAAAGCTAAAGATGTATAACCCGTCCCACAACCTGCATCTAAAATGAGTTTTCCTTCAGAATCTATAATTTCTTGATTTCTTAAATAGAAAGGAGTGACTAAATTATAAACATAAAGCAAATTTAGATTACGTTTTGGAGATTGTTCTAAGGGAGCATTGGGATAGGGAAGCTGATTAAAATGCTGACGAATTTTTTGTCTATACTCTAATGTTTGGTCGATCATTGGTGTATTTTTCCTAATCTTGCCTTTATAGTTCACACTTTTGTGCTAATGCAAAAGAGGTTCTGGCAGTTATTGAGGCTAGCGGTTCAGTCATAAGTATTCCCAATTCTTTACCGCTTCTATCAAACTTGAGTTATGCTATACTAAGTCGTAGTCATTATGAGTTTATGTAAAGAGCATGACCAACCCGACAGTAGAAAACGTAGTCATTATCGGTTCTGGTCCAGCAGGTTACACGGCTGCTATCTACGCCGGACGTGCAAACCTCAAACCTGTTGTCTTTGAAGGTTTCCAAGCTGGGGGATTACCTGGTGGTCAGTTGATGACAACCACTGAAGTGGAAAACTTTCCTGGTTTCCCCGAAGGAATTACCGGACCAGAATTAATGGATCGAATGAAGGCTCAAGCGGAACGCTGGGGAGCTGAGTTATATACTGAAGATGTTATTGAAGTTGATTTCAGCCAGCGTCCTTTTACAGTCCGCTCTGAAGAACAAGAATTTAAAACCCACAGTGTTATTATCGCCACTGGCGCAACTGCAAAACGGTTAGGGCTACCCCTCGAACACGAGTTTTGGAGCCGGGGTATTTCAGCCTGTGCAATTTGTGACGGTGCTACACCTATATTCCACGGTGCAGAATTAGCTGTGGTTGGTGGCGGTGACTCGGCTGCTGAGGAAGCTATTTACCTCACCAAGTATGGCTCTCAAGTGAATTTGCTGGTTCGTTCTGACAAAATGCGGGCTTCTAAAGCCATGCAAGACCGCGTTTTGAATAACTCTAAAATTGTCGTTCACTGGAACACGGAACCAGTAGATATTTTTGGTGATGAAAAACACATGGAAGGTGTCAAAATTAAAAACACCAAAACAGGTGGCGAAAGCGAACTGCACGTTAAGGGGTTATTCTACGCGATCGGTCACACTCCCAATACCTCTTTATTTAAAGAACAACTGGAACTAGATGAAGTCGGGTACGTTCTAACCAAACCCAATTCTCCAGAAACCAGTATAGAAGGCGTATTTGCTGCGGGTGACGTACAAGACCACGAGTACCGTCAAGCAATTACGGCTGCAGGTAGTGGTTGTGCAGCAGCAATGTTGGCAGAACGCTGGTTGTCTTCTAACGGATTGATTCAGGAATTCCATCAAAAACCGGAAACTCCAGATAATGAGTTAGAACACCCCGCTAAGAAAACAGAAGAACAGCAAGCAAGCGAGTTTCATATTGAGACAACTCGCCATGAAGGAAGTTATGCTTTACGCAAACTCTTCCATGATAGCGATCGCCTTCTGATTGTCAAATATGTTTCTCCCGGTTGCGGTCCTTGTCACACCCTCAAGCCCATCCTCAACAAAGTTGTCGATGAATTTGACGCTCAAGTTCACTTTGTCGAAATCGACATTGATAAAGATAGAGACATAGCTGAAAATGCAGGTGTTACGGGAACCCCAACAATTCAGTTCTTCAAGAATAAAGAGTTATTGAAAGAACTCAAAGGCGTCAAGCAAAAAAGTGAGTATCGCCAATTAATTTCTAGCAACTTGTAGTCTTGTGGCGTTCCCATCATCTAATACCATTTTGCATAAGTGGATTTTAGATTTTGGATTGAAGTAGCATTCTGTTTTCAAATTGGTATGGCTTTTTTTTGTGGAACGGGCGTCTCGCCCGTTCTTGTATAAAGAAAGACGATCCGCCCTGACCCCCCTGAAAAAGGAGGGAAATCCTCAAAAAATTTAATACAGGCAGGGGCAGAATGGTAATAAAACTATAGAGCCGTTATTCAACTTTTTTTTGTTTAACATAATTGCGAAAGTCATCTATTGTAAGTTCATCCAGCCATCGATGACGTTCTTTGGTATAATTCCCATAGCCTGCTTCTATCTGCTGTAAAAACCTTAGCGTTCCTGCTACTCCTAACTCATTGATTAGGGCTTTATATCCTTTTTGTCTAATTTCCGTCAGTTTCATAGTTGTCCTCCTCAGTTTGCAAAATATTCATTAGCCAAATTATTGGGTTTTCAATTTTTATTCTGAAAACACTTTGAAATTGCTTTGCCTTCCTAAGAAGTCGATCGTCTGTCGTCAAAAATACATCTGTATCTCCCTCTTTTACAAAAGCTAAATGCAAAGCATCGTGATATTTAAAGCTCAACTTCATTAATTCTTCTGATCTCAAGTCAATATTTTCATTTGATTCAATAAAAAGGTTTGCTATATTCAAGATTGATTTGACCTGTTCTTGTTTAAATGAGTCTGAATGTTGGCTAACCTCAAATTCAATAATATCGCTATTCATGAGTATCCACTTGCCCTCTTCGCAATTTTGAATAATTTCCGTTACTGCGTCAGCCTCCATCCGAATCCGAGATTGCTCTAAATCGTCCAAAGCTCGATTCAGACAACAAACATCAAGATAAATTTTGTAAATTTTACTCATACTGTAATTATTAGTTTGACTTTCTAAGATAAAAGCGTGCTTTGGATAAATGAGAAAGAATGTATCACAAGCTGACACGGGAGGCGGAGTCTGGGAATGAGGGGCGAGCAAGAGAGCAATCTCTTTTCTTATAGAACGGGCGAGACGCCCGTTTTTTTATCAATAGGAGCATTCCCTTATCTACCAAGTCTTACTCAACAGCATAAGAGGTAAATTGGCGTTTAAAAGGAGAATGAAAGCCAATAACAATATCTGAGTGAGGTACGCCCAATTTAACTAACCTTTCAGCGATCGCATCTTCCGTACCATTATATTGAATCCAAATTTTCCCCTTAATAATATCAAAATGTAAGACAGGTCCAAAAACCCGTTTATCTCCTTTCCAACCAACATAAGTCAATTGATAATGGTCATTTTTAGAATCTATAATAAGTTGTGGTTTTACTGGATCGGTATTAGAACTAGTTTGTGCGTGCTCGCTTAAAATTTGTTCAATTAGTTGACGATACTGTTCTATTTTGTCCATTGCAGTATTTCCTCCTGTGTTGGATCGTAAATTATTAATTTGACTTGAGAACGTCGAAGCGCACGTTGAATAAATGGAAGTTGAAAAAAATCTTGATAAGTTTCGTTAGGAACAGCTAAATATAAAATTCTTTCTGGTTGTTGTTCTTCAAGAGCCTGAGAGTAGTTGATATACTGACCAAGTGCCGTATGAAATTCGCTTATATCCGAGTCAGCAATAAAACTTTTGACTTCAACTGCTATTTTTTCTGTTTCGCGTTCTGCTGCAATAGAACTACTAGCAGCTAAATCTATTTGGACTTTAACTGCCTCACTGATACGAATAGTTAAAGGGTCATCAGTGATTGTCCACCCATCCTTAATTAAAGCATTTTTTGCTTGTTGGTGGAAAATATCTTTAGCCATCTTACCATCTCTAGATTCACAGAGTTTGCAACTCTTATTAAAGATTTTAGCTGAAGGAGTGTTTATAAAGTAAATTTGAAGTTACTAAATCTGGAGGTTTGTCACACTAACTCTGACGGATGGCAAGATTGACAACTTCTCAACGGATGAATCATAGAATGGAAGGCGGAGCCTTAAGTAAGGCATTCCCAGGCGGAGCCACCGGATCGAGGGGGTAGAAGTTGTGACCGAGAGAGGACTCTATCATTTTGTAGTACGGGCGAGACGCCCGTTCCACGTCTTAAAGGTCATCATCTCAAATTAATTTGTGTTTTTGTACCATTGCATAAAGCGCCCCGATATGTAAAATGGGGATTTGTATTCAGAAGTTATTAACCTCAGTTTTATATAAATGACCGTTACAAAAACTCCTAAACCAAGATTTTTCCGCTTTGCTAAGAATCCTAATCTATCCCAGCAACTCATGTGGATTGGACTGGGAATTACTCTCTTTTTTATCTTTATCGCCATCTTCACCCCTGTATTTCAAAGCTTGGGATGGGTTCAGGGTCCCACCTCTACCAAAGGAAACCTCGTTCAGCAGCCACCCTCCCTCGAACATTGGTTTGGTACCAGCCGTCAAGCCTATGATGTGTTTTCTCGAACTCTGTTTGGCGCTCAAGCTGCTTTGCAAGTTGTGGTGCTAGCAACAGCGTTAAGCATGGTCATTGGTGTTCCTTTGGGGATGGTTAGTGGTTACGCGGGGGGTCAATTGGATAAAGCTTTGCTGTTCCTCATGGATAGTATCTACACTCTACCGGGGCTGTTGCTTTCAGTCACTCTGGCATTTGTTGTAGGAACTGGAATACTCAACGCTGCGATCGCTATCAGTATTGCTTACATCCCTCAATACTACCGTGTTGTCCGCAATCATACTGTCAGTGTAAAAACAGAAGTCTTTATTGAAGCAGCACAAGCCATGGGTGCTGATACATGGCAAGTTCTTTCCCGGTATCTATTTTTCAACGTTATTCAAAGCGTACCCGTTCTTTTTACCTTGAATGCTGCTGACGCCATTTTGACTTTGGGAGGTTTGGGCTTTTTAGGGTTAGGGCTACCCCCTGGAGCACCAGAATGGGGTCAAGATTTAAAAAGAGCATTGGACGCACTACCCACAGGTATTTGGTGGACTGCTCTTTTCCCTGGGTTAGCCATGACACTAATGGTTGTAGGGCTATCGCTGCTAGGAGAAGGTTTAAACGATTTTGTTAATCCTCGTTTGCGAAAACAAATTCGGCAGTAGAGACTATTTTTGCTAAGCTATGTTGAAAATGGCAACTGGCGATTGGGGACAAGGGATTGGGAAAGAGACATCTTTTCCTTTATCATGGGCAATTGCCTGTGAGTATCTATAATTTGGAATTAACATCTGTGGCTTTTGATAACTTGGAGAAAAACTTAGATATGAAGACACTAGAAGAAATTGAGGAGATTCTGAAACAGAGTAAGCCTCTTTTGCACGAAAACTACCAGATTACACAACTTGGTATCTTTGGTTCTTACGTTCGTGGCGAACAAACTGAGAATAGCGATGTCGATGTACTTATCGACTATGAGCATGCGCCTACATTATTTAAACTGGTTGAAATCCGCGATTATCTCAGCAATTTGATAGGTATGAAGGTAGATATAGTCACAAAAAATGGTTTGAAGCCAAGAATTCGCGAGCAAGTATTATTAGAAGTTGTTTACGTGTGATGCAACATGACGGGACGCTCAATCTCAGAATTTCTTCAAGATACGCTGGATGCCATCACAGACATTGAAACTTTCACCGATGGAATTGATTTTGAGACATTTCAGGCAAATCGAGAGAAACTTTTAGCTGTTGTAAAGTCAATTGAAATCTTACTCCCTTCCCGCCAGAAGATTACCTATAGGCGCTTTGGTGGGCAATGCCCACCCTACAAAGATTGGTAGAATCTGTGAAGTACAGCGACTCGATTGGTAAACCTTGCCAATACCAATTTGAAAAACTACACGGCAGATAGTTGGATGCAATTGAGTCCAGACAAGGTTTTCTCAATCCAAAATGCAAAATCTAAAATTTCAAATGGTATAACCTATTATTTGTTCTATTATTACTGAGAAACTTGTATGAAAGATAACTTATCTTTAATGGCTGCTGCTGCTGGTGGTTTTATGCTTTCTGTTGCCTTAGCTGGAATCCTACATGGCAGCCCGGTATTATCATCGCAAAGCCGACCTAGCGTTCATTCTCTGACTGTAACCACCTTTCGCTCTGCGACTCGTGAGAAAAACGAGGATGTGGAATTTTTTAACGACGGTGGGAATGGGTAATACAGGGATGCCTTCTACCAATATGCTCGGTCACTGCTTTGTACGAGGATTGATAAAGTGGAAAATTCTCAAGTAATTGGTATCGACTTGGGGGGAACGGCAATCAAATTGGGGCGTTTCGCTAGTGATGGTTCTTGCTTGCAATCGCTAACCGTACCAACGCCTCAACCCGCCACACCACTGCCTGTTGTCAAAGCTATTGTAGATGCGATCGCGCAGGTCGATCCAGAACAACAAGCAACTGCCATAGGAATTGGAACTCCCGGACCATCAGATGCAGCTGGACGCATTGCTAAAATTGCTATCAACTTACCAGAGTGGCGCGATGTTCCTTTAGCGGATTGGTTGGAAGCAAAAACTGGTAAGCCAACTGTTGTAGAAAACGATGCCAATTGTGCGGGTTTGGGCGAAGCTTGGCTGGGCGCGGGGTGTCGTTTTAAAAATTTTATTTTGCTAACGCTAGGCACTGGGGTAGGTGGAGCCATTATCTTAGATGGTAAACTGTTTGCTGGGCATTATAGAGCAGCAGGAGAACTAGGATTAATTACTCTTATCCCAGATGGTCTAGTCTGTAACAGTGGCAATCAAGGTTCTTTAGAGCAGTATGTTTCGGTAACTGCGATCCGCCGCCGCACTGGAAAAGATCCAGCAGAATTAAGTACTTTAGCAAAAGCCGGAGATGCAGAAGCCTTGATATTTTGGCAAGAATATGGTATACAACTGGCAGCAGGATTAGCGAGTTTGATTTACGTGCTGACACCAGAAGCGGTTGTGATTGGTGGTGGAGTCAGTGCGTGTGCCGAATTTTTCCTACCATCAGTCCATGCCGAAATTGAGCGCCGAGTGGTTCCTGCTTCACGTGTTGGGCTGCATATATTGCCAGCAGAATTGGGTAATGCAGCTGGAATGGCAGGTGCAGCGAAGTTGGCGTTTTTGAAATTGGGCAATGGGGAACTCGGGGTCCCCTCTGGGGATAAGGGGCAATGGGGAACTCGGGGTCCCCTCTGGGGATAAGGGGCAATGGGGACTAGGGACTGCGGATTAGTAGTTTTTAACACCCATTCCGTACCCTAACTGTCACAAACGGTAATTACTGAGTGAAATCTCTAAAAGCTGAGATTTCACAAGGAAGATATTTTAAAAATAAAAGACTAATTAGCGATTTTCTACGGTTACTTTAGAAAACCATAACCCCTAAAAATAGTGGTTATTTGAATATGACAACTGATTTTTAGAGGTTAACCATTTTAATACAGCAAACTGTTTAACCCACGATTCTTTACCAAGTGCAGTAGCTTAAGAGATGTTCCACTAGGCCGAACAGGTGTTAGGCGCGGCTGCAAGCTTGGCGATGTTGTCTCCTATTGGGGAAAATGTCGGGAATCTGAGTTTTAACAACTAGCTACTAACAACCAACCACTAACAACTAACCCTTTACCTCCCACAAATACCCTGTTGTCTTTTGGATATATTCCACTACAATTTCATACGACTCTGGATTACTGACAGGGTGGATGATAATTGGGATAGTGCTGTCTGGTAACCAAAAAGTTATCCTACCGTTTGGTTCTTTACAAAAAGAACTGATTTTATCAAGGTTGACTATATACTCATTTCGTTCGTAAAGGATTTTTACCCAATAACCTCTGTTAAATCCCACTCCTGTCACGTATTCTATATAGTTCAGAATTTGTTGATAATCTTCTAAGTTACTTTGAGGGTTGACAATAATTGGAATGGCGCAATCGGGTAGCCAGAACGTAATTCTGCCGTTACGTTCGTGGCAAAAAGCAGTTACGTGCTCAAAATTGACTACGTACTCATTTCTTTCATAGTAAATTTTCACCCAGTACGCCACAAATTTTCCTCATTTAATAATTGTTGGTGGTTAGTTGTTAGTCGTTGGTTGTTAATCGATAATAACCACTAACCACTAACCACTAACCACTAACTACTTCTACAGGTTTCTGTGTATCGAAAGATACGTTAGAACGCGCTACAGCAGCTTGAATAAAACCTTTGAACAAAGGATGAGGTACGCTAGGACTCGATTGAAACTCAGGATGAAACTGGCAAGCAAGAAAGAACGGGTGTTTGGGGAATTCAATAATCTCTACAAGACGCCCATCGGGAGAAGTTCCACTGATGATGTAGCCTGTGTCTACAAATAGATTGCGGTAAGCGTTATTGAACTCATAGCGGTGTCTGTGACGTTCGTAAATGACTTCTTCTTCATAAAGCTTGTACGCTAAAGAATTTGGTAGTAAGCGACAAGGATACAAACCTAAGCGCATTGTTCCGCCTAAATCAATCACATCTTGCTGTTCTGGTAACAAGTTAATGACTGGGTTGTCGGTATGAGGGTCAAATTCAGCACTATTACCATCTTTTAATCCGGCTATGTCTCTTGCCCATTCAATTACGGAACATTGCATTCCTAAGCACAATCCTAAAAAGGGAATTTGGAACTGACGGGCATATTTTATGGCTGCTATCTTGCCATCGACTCCTCGGACGCCGAAACCACCAGGTACAACTATGCCATCCACACCTTCCAAACAGTTTTCACATCCCTCAGTTTCTAATTTTTCGGAGTTTACCCAACGTAAATGTAGTTCGCTACTGAAAGCTATTGCTGCATGGCGCAATGCCTCTACTACAGAAAGATAGGCATCGCTTAATTGTACGTACTTACCTACGATCGCAATTTCTACCCGGTGTGTAGGGCTGTGCATTTTCTGCACTAACGTTTGCCACTGTACCAAATTCGGTATTCGTTGCTCCATATTCAGCAACTCTAATGTTTGCTCTGCCAACCCTTCTTTTTCTAAAATGAGGGGTACTTCATAAATACTTTTGGCATCTTGAGATGTAATCACGCATTCCACTGGGACATCACAAAACTCGGATAATTTGTGTTTTAATGATGCAGGGACTGGGCGATCGCACCGACAAATTAAGATATCAGGTTGAATCCCAATAGATCTGAGTTCTTTTACCGAGTGTTGGGTGGGCTTAGTTTTCATTTCACCTGCTGAAGCAATCCAGGGCATCAACGTTACGTGCGTATACAGTACGTTATGCCGTCCTACATCTTTTCGGAATTGGCGGATAGCTTCCAAAAAGGGCAATGATTCAATATCTCCTACCGTACCTCCTATTTCTGTAATAACCACATCAGGGTTAGTATCTTTAGCAACTCTGACGATCCGTTCTTTAATTTCATTAGTAATGTGAGGAATGACCTGCACCGTGCCGCCATTGTAATCGCCGCGACGCTCTTTATTAATCACAGCTTGGTAAATTGACCCCGTAGTCACGCTGTTCAATCGCGACATAGAAGTATCAGTGAAGCGTTCGTAGTGTCCCAAATCCAGATCCGTTTCTGCACCATCTTGGGTTACAAACACTTCACCGTGTTGGAAGGGACTCATTGTACCGGGATCGACATTAATATACGGGTCAAGCTTGAGAATTGACACGGAGTAATTGCGAGATTTCAGCAATCGTCCCAGACTTGCTGCTACAATTCCTTTACCAATACTAGAAACAACCCCGCCAGTAACAAATACAAACTTAGTCATAGGATTCCAAATGCCTTGCGACTCCCAAAAATATATCCAGTCATTGTGACATAGTGAGTGGGGATTGGGGATTGGGGATTAGGGATTGGGATTACCACCAACAACTAACAACTGTACGGGTGCAATGCCTTGCGCCCCTACTAACCATTAACCACCAACAACTAACCACTAACTAACCACCAACAACTAACTTTTGTAAACTATTATTCTATCTTGACGTGAAATCAGTACTAGGATTAGTCATAATAAGTTCTATAGTTATTACCTCCAATATAGTTTTGGCTCAAGAGCAATCCTTGAAGATTGTTTATCCACCAGCACAGCACCAGACGATCGCTCGCAAGGTATTTTTCATTGGCACGGCACCATCCAAAGGACAAGTTTTTATTAATGGTAAGCCTATCGCTCGTAGCAAAGCAGGTCATTTTGCTCCAAGTTTCCCCTTGGAGTTAGGAGAAAATACTTTTAAGATCCGCTATCAGGAGCAAGAAGTCCAAATCAAGGTGACGAGAGTTTCTTCTCAACCTGAAATACCGCAAGGGCTAACCTTTGCTAAAGATTCTCTCACTCCTGCAGTCGATATCGCTAAACTTCCTGGGGAACTTATCTGTTTTAGCGCAATAGCTGCCCCAAGTGCTAGTGTTTCTGTGAAGCTGGGAAATCAAACAATTCCTCTGTTACCCCAGCAACAAGTGGCGCAACTTCCACCTAACTCTGCTGCTTTAACAGGGCAAAACCAACCATCTGTCCAAGGGAATACGGGTAAGTATGCTGGCTGCACGACAGTGGCGGTTGCTGGAGATCTGGGACAACCTCAGTTTCAACTAACGCTGAATGGCAAAACCATTACTCAACCTGGTTCTGGAAAAATTACTATCCTCTCACCTACACAATCAGAAGTTATTGAGGTGACAGCAGACTCAGGGGTGGCTCGCACGGGACCAAGTTCGGATTATTCTAGATTGACACCTCTACCAAAAGGCACTCAAGCAACAGTCACGGGAAAACACGGTGAGTGGTTGCGCTTGGATTATGGCGCTTGGATTAATAGTAAGGAAACTCGCGTTCTCGCAGGGGCTATTCCTCCAAGTACAATTATTCGGAGTGTCGGATACCGCAAACGCTCTGGCGTGACGGAAATGGTTTTTCCTTTACAAGTTCCAGTTCCCGTAAGCGTACAGCAGAGCGATCGCAATTTTACTCTCACTCTTCATCATACAACTGCCCAAACTGATATTATCCCTTTGGATGATAACCCTGTAATTTCTCGCTTGGATTGGCAACAACTACCGACTTCCTCACAGATAGGACAAGGAGGAGTGCAATACTCTTTTCGCCTCAAATCAGATCGACAGTGGGGGTATAAGCTGAGGTATGAAGGCACGAGTCTTATTTTAGCCTTACGTCATCCTCCTAGTGGTATAGATGTGAAGAAGCAAAAACCGTTGACGGGTATTAAAATCTTGGTCGATCCGGGACATGGAGGGAAAGAGTCTGGTGCATCTGGTCCGACTGGTTATTTAGAAAAAGATGTGAATTTAATCGTCTCTAAATTGCTGCGCGATGAGTTGGTGAAGCGCGGGGCGACAGTGGTAATGACACGAGAAGACGATCGCGAAGTCTCTTTAGCAGATCGAGTTGCAGCGATTGATAAAGAAGAGCCAACTGTTGCTGTCTCCGTACATTATAATTCTTTACCCGATGAAGGCGATGCTGAAAATACCAAAGGCGTTGGAGCTTTTTGGTATCATCCCCAAGCTCACAACTTAGCTATTTTCATGCATAACTATATAGTCAATAAGTTAGGAAGACCCTCTTATGGTGTGTTCTGGGATAACTTAGCACTGACACGTCCGGCAAGTGCGCCTTCTATCTTGTTAGAGTTAGGTTTTATGAGTAACCCTAATGAGTTTGAGTGGGTAACTGACTCTCAATCGCAAAAGAAGTTAGCAAAAACCGTCGCCGATGGAATTGTTGAGTGGTTTGCAGCTGGTGAATAAATGAGGAGAATCTTAAACTTCACACTGTATTTCACATTATTGTCCTAATATAGTTACAGGGAGCGGGTAATATCTCTCGTCTCCGACTACGTTTAATTTCGCGCTCAAGCTCCATACAAGGATGTAGAAAGTGGTTAATATCAACCCACTCATTGCACAACCACCCCCAGAGATACCACTAAAAGATGCACCTCTTGTTCGAGTGATTGCACAGGTGCGCTTTCCACCCATTCTTTCGATTGAAAAAAAAGATTTTGTGGGTTCATTTCAAGAAGCAATTCGAGAAAAATATCCTATCCTAAAACCCGAACAAACTCAGGGTTTAGTTTTTAGCCCTCAAGGTATTGTGCAAACTACACCTCAAATGACTTGGCGATTTGTGGACACAACGGATAGTTGGAGAGTTTCGCTAGCACCTAACTTTGTAGCAATTGAGACAACTGATTACTTGAGTCGTAGTGATTTTTTAGAGTGGTAAACCCCTTGTCGATTTATTAATCGCAGGTGAGTACGAAGTGGTTAGGCAAATTCTCGGTCCCGGTCATGCTTTTCAGAAGCCGAAGTTAGGTTGATTATCTGAAGATGCACGTATGTCACGTGTACCACTGAATCCAGCAGATCTGGTTGATGCTCTCCAAGATACTATCCATCGTGAAGTTGGGCGATCCAAACTAGCTAGAACGACAAGGAGTCGTAGAAATAATAGTGGGCAATGAAAGGGATGTTTAGATTCTAACAATCGACACCGCTCTGAGAGAGTGGTGTCAGGGTGATTGTGTGCTTGGAGAGCACTGGTTCTTATACCGCTTTAATCCTCAACGTCCTTTGACATCTGACTCTGTTAATCTTGCACAAGAAGAAACCGATCTTGCAGAGTCTGAAGTCAGAGGATTTGCAGTGGTTACACAAACCTGTGATATCGTGCGTTCTTGTGTGGAGCGACCATTCATAGAAATTGTTCCTCTTGTAGAGGTTGAAAAACAACGGATGCATGAGATACAACGAAGTAGATTACCACGTTATGCCTAGATCTCAGGAGTTTCTGAACTTAATCTTGTTGCCGATCTTGACCGTGTAATGACAGTGGAAAAGGCGTTGGAGCTTTTTGGTATCATCCCCAAGCTCACAACTTAGCTATTTTCATGCATAACTATATAGTCAATAAGTTAGGAAGACCCTCTTATGGCGTGTTCTGGGATAACTTAGCACTGACACGTCCGGCAAGTGCGCCTTCTATCTTGTTAGAGTTAGGTTTTATGAGTAACCCTAATGAGTTTGAGTGGGTAACTGACTCTCAATCGCAAAAGAAGTTAGCAAACACTGTCGCCGATGGAATTGTTGAGTGGTTTGTAAACGAGGCTGAAAAATGAGTTGAGTGTTGCATCCTACAATAAGTATACTTTCTTTAAGTAAAGCTTTTTGAATCCGAAATAAGTTACCTATTCAACTAGAAAACTCTCTTGTTTCTTCTAAAAAATCAAGAACTTTACACACTTTTCTTACTTTTATTACACGTTAGCCACTCTCTATTTTTTGAAACAATACAGCGGGTTTCAGTTGGGTGCAGTACATAAAAAAGTTATGGAACCGCAGATGAACGCACCCTCAACGCAGATAAATCTGTATTTCATTCAAGACTAATTTCCAAACTCCCGAAGTGGAGCATGAGGAAAATTGGATACGTTTAGTCATGCTTGCCTACGTACAATTATGGGCTGCGAAGCAATTATCTAATCATTTACCAAGACCGTGGGAACGTTATTCACAGCAAAACAATGATAAAATTGTTTCTCCCAGTACTGTACAGCGTGACTTCCAAAGAATTATTTCCCAGATCGGAAAACCAGGAAATTCGCCAAAACCCAGAGGAAATGCCACTGGTCGGGTGAGGGGTCAGACCCAGACGAAAAGATCTAAGTATCCTGTTATCAAAAAAATGCAAAAATCAAACATTCCACAGTCGCCATCTGCGTAGATTTTCTGCAAATATACTTATTTTACTTAGTTAGTCTCATAATTGGGATAAGAAAACTGCGTCTTTTTTTATTTGCGACCGTACTATTTTGTCCAAAGTCCAATTAATAAGTAAAGCAATAAAGTTCACAGTTTCTTTAAAAAGATTCTTGATTTATACTTGAAATTGCAGAAGATAAAAGCTATATTTGTTTTCGACAATACTTAGTAAAAACAAATAAGTACTCTGAAAACCAAAGCAACAACTAACTAGAACACTTTAGAATAGAAATGTGTTTGAAGTTACAGATTGATGTACAGTGGTTAGTGACTGTAGTTGTGGTTTGAAGTGTACTACTTAATTCAGTAGTCATTGCCGTATAGAAAGGTTAAAAAAGCTATGCAACCTCTCTGTGCATTTACCAACATTGTGAGGAGATGAGATTTTATGAACAGCAAAACTGGATTCACTGCTTTTGCGATCGCAGTTTACTATACTTTGACGCTTCAAGGGAGGTCGAGCAGGGTTGTTCCAGTGTAATAGTGTGGAAGTGCGAGTGACACAACTAAACAAAGTTCTCACACCGTAAAGTGAAGCAAAAGAATACAGCTACCCTACAGCAGTTATTAGAAAAGAGGTAATACCTTTAGAGGTGTCATGACTGAGTACAAATATTGACATTTTCATAGCAAAAAGGTTCTCCTTCAGTTTGAGAATGAATATCGAGCAGCAAATATACATAATGAAGTTAGAATCCTATTTTTTTAGGAAGATCTGATTAAACGATGATATTTGAGTCATTAAAAGATAGCCTATGCTATGAGACCAAAGTATTCACAGAACTATTTCAATGTCGGCTTTCATTTCGCATTGAATTTGTAGATAGGGAATTTGTATGGAAACAAAAGGCTCTCCACAAGAAATAGATATTCAAAAATATTTGCTAGTTTTGAAGCGTCGCTGGCATATCATAGCAGGAGTTATGCTCGTATTACTAGGATTGTCAGGGAGTGCTGTATTCTGGCAAAAACCGGTTCTTTCGTAGGTGTCGTGCTAAATGTTTAATTACAGTCGATAAATGTGCTTTAAAATCAAGGCTTACAGGCGCTTCTAGTCTAAATTTTATCAATCTTGCCTAAAAGACAGGTAATAATGGCTGTTACGATTGTCCAGCAAGGGTTTCAAGCTTATTTATTGACGAATTTAGCACGCGCTTTGTACGCAAGAACCCAAATGACAAACAACAAATGACAAAGGACAAATGACAAATGACAACAAAATTAAAATCAGCAGTTATTGGTACGGAGGCAATCTCCAAAGAGCATCTCAATATGTTGTTGCTGAAGCCCTACGACGGGGACACCAAGTGCGTGCAGTGGTGCGACCTTCGAGTCATGAAAAGCGTTTAGCTTGGCGCAATCACCCAGAGGTAAAACTGGTTCGTATCGATTTGCGGCGAAAGGATGGTATTATTGATGCTGTGCGAGGTGTAGATGCGGTTATCCATTTGGCAGCCGTTAAAGATGGTAAATTTTACTCGCGATTTGCTGGTACAGTTATTGCCAGCGAAAAATTGCTTGATGCCATGATTGAGGCTCAAGTGTTGCGGCTCATTGATATCAGCACCTTCTCAGTTTACAACTATTCTTCTGGAAAAGCAATTACTGAAGACACACCCCTTGAAAGTCATCCCCTCGAACGGGATGAATACGCTCAAGTCAAACTTGTTCAAGAAGAACTCGTCCGCGAGTTTGAGCAAAATTACAAATCCCTTGGGGCAGAGGTGACGTATATTCGTCCTGGAACGATCTATGGACGAGATAACCTCTGGAACACTATTCTTGGGGCAAAATTGACCGACAACCTCTGGTTGAAAGTCGGCGGTCACGCACAAATGCCCTTGACATATGTTGAAAAATGTGCGAACGCAATTGTTAGTGCCGCCGAACGTGATGAGGCAATTGGTCAAACCATAAATATAGTGGACGACAACTTGCCTACTCAGAATGTCTATGCTGGGAAACTAGCTAAATACCTAGATAATCTACCCCGCACAATTCCCATTGGTTTGTGGCTTTTGTACTTGTTCGCCTGGATATTTTGGACTTATAACAAGCGAGTTCTTAAGGGACAAGCAAGGCTACCTGGCATAGTTGTCCCAAGAATTCTTGATGCGAGGTTCAAGCCATTTCGCTATAGTAATGCCCGTGCAAAAAAAGTTTTGAACTGGACTCCCCGCTATTCCCTTGATACTGCACTTGAGCGCAGTTGTAGCGATATTGAGTTGCTAGAGGTTCCTTCTTCCACACCCTCGTTGCAAGTTTTGACGCAAAACGCATAGAAACAATACTCAGCGATCGTCAACTTCGACAAGCATTTGGCACAGCAGGTCGAGCCAAAGTGGAGAAAGACTTCAACATTAATTATGAAGTGAAACGATTGCACTGCCTTATTTATCGGAGTGCTGGTTCTATTTCTTACAATTCGGCATTCTTTGGGTTTTGGACTGCCGATTCAAGCTCTCTTTTAACAAGCCAATGTAAAAATTGGCGATTTCTCGGTTGACGTAACTGAATTAAAACACTCGTTTCTTAATTACACTCAGTCATAATCAAGGGGTATTACCATGCTTTATCGTCCTTCTCGTAGAACTTTTTTAAAAACAGCTAGTGCAGCTTGTCTGGGTTCAGCAGTAGCTGGTAAGTTACTTTCTCCTGAAAGGAGCCAAGCCCAAACTGTTTCTCTTTCGGGAGCGTCATTGAAATCCGCTGCATCAAGGCACGGGCGTTACTATGGAGTAGCACTGAATTCCTGGACATTGCAACAAGACGCTGTATATGCAAACATCACTGCCCAGGAGTGTTCGATCGTAATTGCTGAAAATGCTTTAAAGTGGGATGCTACAGAACCCGATCCCGGTCGGTTTACTTTCGAGCAAGCTGATATAATAGCCAATTTTTGTCGCAGTCATGGTATTAGATTGCACGGTCATACATTCGTCTGGCATGAAGCATTACCATATTGGCTTCAAGGCAATTATCCTCCTCCCTTGGATGTCCTTGAAAGACACATGCTAGCGCTTATTCCTCGATATCAAGACATTACCTATGCTTGGAATGTAGTTAATGAGGTTATCAATCACTACGATCGGTATCAATTACGCGTACCCCGAGAATATATTCGAGATGCTTTTTATATTGCTGCTTCAATAGCCTCTCCTCAAACACAATTGGTGATTAATGACGATGTTCTGGAGAGAAATGAGGGCAAGCAATGGGAGATGCTCAAGCTTCTGGAATATCTTAAGGGTCAGAATGTAAAAGTCGATGGTGTTGGCATTCAAGGGCATCTGTTTCTGGTAGATGACAGTCATAATTTTGCCCCTTTCTCTAACTTCCTAAACAATGTTCGGAATCTGGGAATTCGACCATATATTACTGAAATGGATGTTGTAGTACCAAAATACAGTAACCAAGAAACGATAGAGCAGATAGATTGGCGTACTGCTGATTTGTATAAACGTCTTCTGGATGTTAGCTTAGCTGGCGGTATTAATCATATTTTTACATGGGGTCTTAGCGATCGATATACATGGTGGAGGCAATATCCATTCCTCTCATATATTACTGACAATGGTTTTAGAACAGTAAATCAAGTCAGACCGCTGCTTTACGATGACAATATGCAACCAAAATTAGCACGCCAGAGAGTCTATGAAGCGTTCATCTAATCATAATTGAACAAATTTGGGTTCGCGCTGTCCCCACCTAAAAATACTTGAAAAATATCTACATTTTATGTGGGTTGAGCGAAGCCAGTAGAAAATGCTTCTGATATAAATCTCGCTCTTACTTTTATGAGATAATTTTATATTATTCGATTCTTTTTTAAGATTTTGGTACATAGTTATTTTTATCATACTATAGAATTGCTATTTGATTTTTGAAATACACGTAGGTAGGGCTAAAGCCCACCATATTCAGGCTGTGGTGGGCTTTAGCCCTACCTACAGATACTTAGATTTTTTGAAGAATCAAACTGAATTCCTATATAGATAATGATGTACTCGTTCATTAGTAATAGTTCTAGTTTGATTTATTTCGGCACAGGCATTACTATGATTGAGTCTATGTTATATTTCCTTTGCTTTCCCTTTTTAAAGAAATCAAAAATGTAAAGCTTTCTTAACGTATTCGCGACTTAGCGTAAGGTTATTGGTCGCGAATTTTGGATTTTTATAATAAGTCTAATATTCTCTACATATTATCTTGCTCGTACTAGATAAATTGTAAATTATTAATAATAAAGTTTATCTTTGATAAAAAAAAATTATGCTCATTCATAATGTTTTCTAGCTCGGATTGTGCATAAAAACGTTTTTTTAAAAGTTAGTGTCAACAGACCAAGGAGAAAATTTTGAAATATCGCATAGCTTTAAGCCCTGTAGGCAATTTAGAGTTTACATACCTTTACATAGTTCGGTTTTTTCCCACCTACCTACTTAAGCCAAATTACAAATGTTTGACAAATGATTGCAATATTTAATACATATTATTTTGCTAATGTCGTATAAATAATGCAAGAATTTATTTTGTGTCGGGATTTGCGATCGCTCGAACGCGCAAGCCGTACCCGGCTTATCGCGAAGCGCAAGCCGTACCCGGCTTATCGCTCGAACGCGCAAGCCGTACCCGGCTTATCGCGATCGCAAATCCCTAGCGGTGTAAATACAAACGCTTTTTGATAAGTTACTACAATATAATCAATTAAGGAGAATAACTTGAAGTATCACATAGCTCTAAGCCCTTCATGTGACTTGCAAGGTATAGCACATAACGCTCAAGCCAAAATTTGCCCTTCACATTCCATTTGGGAACTAAGTCAGCTTTTAGGAGCAAAGGTTTATCAAGCAGGAGAAGAAAAGGTTCTACCTATAGACCGAATGTACGCAAAGATTATAGGACGTCCCGAACACTGGGCTTTAGCACGGAAGTTGTCTCTAGAGTTACAAGAGGGTGATGTTATTTATTGTAATGGCGAACATATAGGTATTCCGCTAGCTACAGTTTGCAATCATGAAGGGAGGCGGCTCAAATTTGTTGTCTATTTCCATAATATAAATAGACCACGAGGTCATTTAGCATTAAAGTTGTTTAAGATAGCAGACAAAATTGACTTATTTGTGTCTACTGCGCCTTCACAAATTAACTTTCTCCATCATTACTTAGGGTTACCCAAGCATCAAGTTTATCAATTGTGTTCGCAACCAGTAGACTTATCCTTCTTTACTCCAGGGCTTCCCTCAAACAGCAAGGAACGTCCGATTATAGGAAGTGGAGGTTTAGAAAAACGCGACTATCGAACTCTTGCTAATGCCAGCAAAGATTTAGATGTTGATATAAAAATTTGTGCTTTCTCACATAATGCCAAAACATTAAAGCGTTCTTTCCCAAAAGTCATACCGAGCAATATGTCATTTCGTTTTTACGAGTGGAATGAATTATTGCAGTTATATCGTGATTCCGATATAGTGGTCATCTCTCTTCTTAAAAATACCCAAGAAGCGGGTCTTACCACTTTGTTTGAAGCAATGGCTTGTCGGCGACCTGTTGTGATAACCCGTGCGCCCGGTCTGATCGACAACTTAATTGATGCGGGTATAGTTATGGGTGTTAATCCCTATGATGCCACCGGGATGAAGCAGGCAATACAAAGCCTTTTAAATGACCCTCACAAAGCCGAAATTTATGCACAGAGGGGTTATGAACTAGTACAGAAGCAGTACAATCAGGAAAAATATGTTCAATCTTTGTTCGCACAGTTGACTTCTAGACATGACATAGCAATCTAAGCAGATAATTAAATTTAGTTACAATTTCGAGAAATCCCTCCATGTAAAATCGGCATAGTAAATAAACCCCACGCCAAACCCGTTATCAACCCAAAAGGAGTCACAACGTAATTGTGAAAACCCCACCAACCCAAAACTTGGGCTGCTAATTCCAACGGATAAGCCATCATCAAAACACTAGCAACCGCAACACCACTCCAACCATACTGACTCAACCAGTAAAAACCTTTACCACCTCTTACCCCATATAACAAACGAGTTACCAACAAACCTGTCACAGTTCCGTAACAACGCATACATACAGCCATGATATGTGGAGGAGCCAAAGCCACCCCCATATCGGGTTGCGGGCATACATGGCGACCCATAAAATAAATAATATCCCCAATAACAGGTAACAATGGTAACCCAGACGCTGCCAGAAAAGGAGCAACCAGTGGTCCAACTACCATTCCTGATAATAAGAAATCAGCAATAAAACTAACCCAACGAATTTGCAACTTCTTTTTAACAAGAACTCCTTCCATCTCTCTTCCTCTTTCCTCCGCGCACTCTGCGGTTCATTCATAAAAAGTTAAGTGGTGGGCATTGCCCACCCTACTTACTTAACCCACCTTAACAGTATAAGGACTCGTCAACTTATCCAATTGCTGTACTAACAGACTCAGGAATAATCCCACATCCGTCACCACACCAACTGATTCTATCGAACCGCGATCGCTTAACTTTGTCACCACTGCCGGATTAATATCCACACAAACCATTTTTACTCCAGAAGGAGTCATATTTCCCACGCCGATTGAGTGCAGCATTGATGACAGCATCAAAATCATATCCACACCTTTGAGCAACCTAGCGTACTCAGTTTGCGCTTTAATTAAATTCATTTCTGTATCTGGCAGAGGACCATCATCTCGAATCGAGCCAGCAAGACAGAAGGGTACACCATTACGGACGCACTCATACATCACGCCACTGTGAATTACCCCAGCCTCAACCGCTTTAGGAATACTACCATAGCGACGGATCGTGTTAATCACTTTCAAATGATGGCGGTGTCCTCCACGTACAGCAACACCCCGCTTCATATCCACACCTAGGGAAGTCCCCATCATGGATTGCTCGATGTCATGAACTGCGATCGCATTTCCACCAAGCAATGCCTGAACGTAACCTTCCCGAATCAGTTGCGACAGGTGTTCTCCACCTCCTGTATGAATCACTACAGGACCAGCCGTAACAGCAACTTTACCACCAGCATCTCGGATTTTACGTAATTCCCAAGCCACTTGCTCGACAACCAGTTCCACGCGCCGTTCGCTAGAAACTCCTGCTGACATAAAGCTAAATTCTTGAGTATTCCGTTGTTCCCGCGATTCTGTTTTACGGATGGTACGGATACCTTGCACGTCAACAACAACCCGTTCTCCTATTTCTAAATCGCGTAAAATTTTACACTGTGCAAACAAGCCATTAGGAGTTTGAGAAATTGCGATCGCGCCATCCATGCGCTGATTGTGTACCTTCACCCACTCACCATCAATCCGCACCTCAGTTGGATAAATTGTGGTGACATAGAAATCATCAGGTGCAACTCCCGGTAACTCAACAGGTTCGAGCTTAGCATCTCGCTCATCTTGGGGTAAATCCACCGCGCCCAAATCAATCAGAAGAGATAGAATAGTTTCCATGACCTCATGAGAAGGTGCTGAAACTCTTACCTCTGCTGCAGAAGTACTTTGCCGTTGTTCTCCCAACGAGAAATTTAGAACTTGGAAACTGCCACCATTATCTACAATTAAATCCAAAGCACGGTTAATTAAACCAGAATCCAACAAGTGTCCTTCAATGCGGAAAATGCGACTTTCTACCAATACGTTGGCATGAACTTCATCCCGCACGGGTTCTGTGACTCGTAGTGTCAAGCACTTAGCTGCACCACCTGCTTTTAAGAACTCAGTCAGTGGAGTTTCAATGACTTGAAATCCAACTTGTGCGAGACGTTCTTTTAAAGCATCAGAAGCTTTATTCATAACGACGATGTGGTCAACATTCACTGAATTGCAAGAGAAATTGACCGCATCAGCTTCTGAAATAGCTATGCGCTTATCCTTGTGAACCCGCATTTCTATCAAGCGATTAGAATAGGAATCAAAAGCAGGAGGATAATACAGCAAATAGCCATTACTGAGAGGACAGAAGCAAGTATCGAGATGGTAAAAGCGCTCATCAGTCAGGCGCAAAGACAGCACTTCGATATCCAACCATTTTGCCAGGTAGGGGTGAGAATCTAACTCGGTGCGGAAACCATATCCAGCCCACAGCCAGCGTCCTTCCCGATCCAGAAGTGCGTCTCCCGCACCCTCAAAAGGTAAATCTTTAGGTAGTTCGTAAACAGTATACCCATTATCTTCAAACCACTGCTTGAAGTAAGGTTCCTCCCCCTGACGCTCTTTGTGTAAAAAACGACTCAGAACAACGTTCTTCCCCAGCAACAAGCCAGCATTAGCTGTAAACACCATATCAGGCCAACCTTTCTGAGGTGGCACCAAGTCTACAATTGCGTATTCTTTAAGGACATGATACAGTTTTTCCCACTGTTCTACAGCACGTTCTTGAGAAGATTTGTGGATGTTCCCTTCCATCCAAGGGTTAATAACATAGTCCACATCGTAGTGGTCGGGGGAGCACATCAAAAAGCGAATCCGGGAATCCATAACAATTTAAAGTTGGGGTTAGATGCTAAACCTTTTTTGCCTTTTTCAATACAGATGTTTTTGAGCTTTCTTCTGTAGAATTTGCTACATTTTTGTCAAATTATTTACTGATTTAGTTAATAAAGGCACAAAGGTCATGCTATATTCTAGCTCTAGCGTGCAATCTGTTAAAAAAAGATATGACAAAGTTACATACTGATACTTTTAATCCAGACAACCTTAGACATCTAGGATATCTTCGGACAGACTGAATACAACATCATTCTCAGACACGCCTTGAATGAAGGTGGTATCCCATAACGCCTTGAGAAAAATCCCCAAGGCTCCTTGAAAATCACGCTTGATTTCATATCCGCAATTGGGACATTTAAACTTTTTGTTTCCGCCTAACTTGTGGTGAACATGACCGCATTTAGTACAGGTCTTTGACGTGTATTCTTCAGTCACACGTACTAATCTCGAACCGTAACGATTACAGAGATGTTGTAGGGTTTGACTAAAGTCATAAAAAGCCCAAGTCATCATCGCTCGTGCTGACTTACTTTTTAGTTTCCGCTTTTTCTTGACAACCCTTACGGGTTCGCCAGTCGCTTCAAGCGGGGGGACCCCGCCAACGCGCTGGCTCACCATTTGTGATGTCTCAAATGTTGGCAAGTAAATGACATCGTAATTACGAGCCAAGTGAGAAGCAACTTGTTTATGAGCTTCAGAACGTAAATTTTTAAGATGAGTCCTAACTCGTTCCATTGCTCCTTTCAATCTATGGCGAAAGCGTTTAAATTTACCTCCTTTTAACGAGAAACGTCACCAACTTACCCATTTACATGACCCTAGCACGAGCAATAACAGTCCTCGTCCTCACCATCATTATGTGTCTGATATCAGGTGCGATCGCCACTCGAAAACTACAATCAGCCGATCCAGCAGATATGTTTTAAATGGGTTAGTAGGGGCGTAATGCCTTACGCCCGTACAGAAGTTAGATCGAACAATTATCCGCGTCCATCTGCTACAGGCTGCGGTTAAAAATTATTATGAAACCCGTCATCTCCATAAAAAACCTCAACCATTACTTTGGTCGCGGTCAACTCCGCAAACAAGTCTTATTCGACATTAACCTAGAAATAAATCCAGGCGAAATTGTCATTATGACTGGACTCTCTGGATCTGGAAAAACCACACTTCTCACACTTGTAGGAGGATTGCGTTCCCCTCAAGAGGGTAGTATGCGTGTTTTAGAACGAGAATTATGCGGTGCAACCGCAAGAGAACTGACATTCGCAAGACGCAACAACGGTTAGATTTTTCAAGCTCACAATCTCCACGGCAGCCTCACAGCACTACAAAATGTTAAAATGGGTCTGGAATTACATGAAAATATAACTTCCGAACAAATGACCAGCCGTGCGATCGCAATGCTAGAACAAGTAGGATTGGGTCAGCGAATTAATTACTATCCCGATGACCTTTCACCTTTCAGGAGGGCAAAAACAAAGAGTCGCCATTGCACGCGCCCTAGTTGCAGAACCAAAAATCGTGCTAGCTGACGAACCAACAGCAGCACTGGATAAAAAATCCGGTCGAGACGTTGTGGAACTCATGCAACATCTGGCTAAAGAAAAACATTGCACCATTTTGTTAGTCACCCACGATAATCGTATTCTTGATATAGCCGATCGCATTGTCTACATGGAAGATGGTCGTTTAGCGAACAAAGAATCAATGAGTCACAGCATTCAGTAAATCGAAAAGGGTTTCCCCAATGGGCGATCGTAGTGGTTAGCTGCACAAAAGATTAAATTGCCTATCAAAGTCTGAAATATTATGTTGAAAATTAGCGATTATTTTAATTATCCCATATTGTGGCACGGGCGTCCTCGCCCGTCTTATGTAAGAGGATGTTTTAAAAGTGGTTAGCTATGATTTTAATCACATTATTACCCCCCTTAATCCCCCCTTATAAAGGGGGGAAACAAGAGCAATCTGGTTCCCTCCCCAATACATCGGGGAGGGTTAGGGTGGGGTAAAAAATATTTGATACATTGAGCGTGACTTTTCAAACATCCTCTAAGTGGCGGGCGTCCCTGCCCGCACCACAAAAAATTTTGGGATATTTTTTTATTTGGAAGTTCCCAACATGAAAAGTACAATTATCCAGACCGAAGAGAAAATTGCAGCAAGCCTTGCTCCAGAAAAAATGAATTGGTTTCGCCAACAAATGGTTAGTTGGGGAAACCAAAACAGAAGAGATTTTCCCTGGCGAAAAACATCAGATCCCTATGCTATTCTCGTTGCGGAATTTTTATTACAAAAAACCGATGCAGAAACAGTAGTTCCTATATACGAAACTTTTCTCTCTCGCTATCCTACTCTAAAGAGTTTGACAACAGCTAAGATCGAAGATATAGGAATTCTTTTAAATCCTCTGGGTCTTTTTTTCCGAGCCGAACGACTGCATCAATCAGCTTGTATCATTTGCGATCGCGATCGAGGAAAAATCCCCAATACAGAAAAGCAGTTACTCGAATTACCTGGAATTGGCAAGTATACAGCTCGTGCTATCTGCTCTCAAGCCTTCAGTCAACCTCTAGCCGTACTCGATACCAATGTTGCTCGCATTCTCGAACGCTTTTTTGGCTTGCAAGGAGAAAGGGTCAAATCGAGATGTAAGATACTTTGGCAAGCAGCAGAAAAAGTTGCTCCTGGTATAGAGGTAGGAAATTGGAATCTAACGCTGTTAGACTTTGGAGCATTAGTCTGTACAGCAAAAAATCCCCGATGCACTGAGTGTCCACTTTCTCAAAAATGTCGATTCTTTACCAAAGTCTGGGAATGATAAATAAGAGAGATTCTCCAGAGCTTTTGGTATAAACGATGTTACCGCGACCAGCACAACCCATAATTTGGGATAAATCAAAAAAACTTCCACTACGTCTGTTGCTAGTGCTTCCCTTTGTGCTGCAAATTTGTGCTGTGGTCGGTTTGACTGGATATCTGTCCTTACGAAACGGACAAAGAGCAGTTAATGATTTAGCGTCTAGATTGCGGAATGAAGTTAGTTTGCGAATAGACCAGCATCTTAATAGCTATTTAAACACAGCTCGCCATCTTGCTCAAATTAATGGAGATAGCATTGATTTGAGGTTACTCGACTCGGAAAATCAAGAGCAAATGGGTCAGTATTTTTGGAAGCAAATACGCTTATATCAAGTAGGTTACATAAGTTTTGGTACGCCAACAGGAGAATTCACTGGTGCTGGATTTTATACAGATCCTCAAAAGATAGTTGTAAACGTTAGTTCTCCTAAAAAGCACGGTAATAGAGATAATTATATTTATGAAACAGACGATAAGGGAAATCGTCTAAAGATAGGTGATATCTTTAAAAATTATGAGTTTGATAAAGAAGCTTGGTATACACAAACAGTCAAAGCTGGTAAATCTATGTGGAGCGAGGTTTATCAATGGGAGATTAAACCGTTTCCATTAGCAATTGCAGCTAATCGCCCAGTTTACGATAGCAATAAAAAATTAATAGGTGTAATTAGTATTGACCAGCGTTTAACGCAAATTAGCGATTTTTTACGTAAGCTAAAAGTGAGTCCGCAGGGTAGGACTTTTATTTTAGAGCGTAACGGACTACTTGTTGCAACTTCCACTGAGGAAAAACCGTTTAAAGTCGTCAACGAAAAACCCAAAAGGCTTTTAGCTGTAGATAGTAGCGATGAATTAATTAAATCAACTGGTAAATTTTTACAAGAAAGTTTTGGCGATGTTAGTAAAATTCAGCAAGCACAACAATTAAATTTTAGAATTAACGGTGAAAGAAAATTTGTACAAGTGACTCCTTGGCGCGATGAATGGGGTTTAGACTGGCTGGTAGTTATTGCTGTTCCAGAATCTGATTTTATGGAACAAATTAACGCCAATACACGTACTACCATTTTATTATGCCTGTGTGCTTTGGTATTAGCAGTCATATTGGGTTTATATACATCCAAATGGATTACTCAACCAATTTTAAAATTAGCTCAAGCATCATCAGCGATCGCAGACGGAAAATTAGACCAAAAAGTAGAATCATCAACAGTTAAGGAGGTAGGAATTTTAGGAGATTCGTTTAACCGCATGGCACAGCAATTGCAAGATTATTTTACTGCCTTAGAAACGACTAATAAAGAATTAGAAATCCGAGTAGAAGAGCGCACAGAACAGTTACAAATAGCTAAAGAAATTGCAGACAACGCTAATAAAGCCAAGAGTGAATTTTTAGCAAATATGAGTCACGAACTGCGAACACCGCTAAATGGAATTCTTGGCTACGCGCAAATTCTCCGACGGGGTGAACCTTTAACAGATAATGGACGTAAGGGAATAGATATTATTCAGCAATGTGCTTCTCACTTATTAACTTTAATTAACGATATTCTTGATTTATCAAAAATTGAAGCTAGGAAAATGGAACTATACATGATAAACTTTCATTTTCCATCTTTTCTCCAAGCAGTAGCAGAAATCTGTCGCGTTCGTGCAGAGCAAAAAGGAATTGATTTTCTCTATGAAGCAGACGCTCGATTACCTACAGGTATCCAAGCAGATGAAAAACGCCTGCGTCAAGTGTTAATTAATTTATTGGGTAACGCAATTAAATTTACCGAGAAAGGAAGCGTGACTTTTAAGATAAATGTTATTAGTCAAGAGTCAAAAGTCCAGAGTCCAGGCTCAAAGAGCAATGACACTGGACTTTTGACAAATGACACTGAACAAATGACCAAAATTCGTTTTGAGATAGAAGATACAGGTGTAGGAATGACTCCGGAACAAATAGAGAAAATATTCTTACCTTTTGAGCAAGTGGGGGATATGCAAAAACAAGCTGAAGGTACGGGGTTAGGATTGGCTATAAGTTTAAAAATAGTCTCGCTGATGAATAGTAAAATAGAAGTTGAAAGCGAGCAGGGTAAAGGTAGTCGCTTTTGGTTTGATGTTGAGTTAAAAGAAGCAGAAAATTGGGCTGAATCTTCTAGAGTTGATAAGATAGGTACTATTACGGGATATAAAGGAGAAAAACAGAAACTACTTGTAGTCGATGATAGATGGGAAAATCGTTCGGTAATTGTAAATTTGCTTCAACCGATTGGTTTTGAATTAATAGAAGCTACTAATGGTAAAGAAGGGTTAGAAAAAGCAATAGAAGAGCGACCCAGTTTAATTATCACTGATTTAGTGATGCCTATCATGCATGGTTTTGATTTAATTAAGTATTTACGAGAATTGGATGATTTTCAAGATATACCGATTATTGTAAGTTCTGCAAGCGTATATGAAACCGACCAATATCAAAGTTTAGATGCTGGTGCAAACGCTTTTCTACCCAAACCAGTACAAGTAGAAAGCCTTTTGGAATTGATAACCAAGAATATTCAAGTTGACTGGATTTATCAAGATAGCTCACTACAACAAAATCCTAGCCCACAAACAGAAATTATTCTACCATCACCTGAAGTTTTGCGACATCTATATCAAATAGCCAAAAAAGGTGATGTATACGCAATTATTGACGAAGCAAATAAGCTGAGCGAAAAAGATATTAATTTCACGCCATTTGCTCAAAAATTGACCAAGTTAGCGGAAAACTTCCAAATTAAAGCAATTCGAGAATTACTCAAAGAGTTGATTAATACATAACACCCCACTCCCTACTCCCCACTCCCTACTCCCTATTCTCTATGACTGAATCCAGTTTTATTTTGATTGTTGATGACAACCCTACAAACCTCTCCGTACTAGCGCAAACCCTGAGAGGAGCAGGGTATTCTATTCGTATAGAAACAGACGGTGAAAGCGTTTTAGAACAACTTGAAGAAGATAACGAACTTCCAGAATTAATTTTACTAGACATACAAATGCCTGGTATTGATGGGTTTGAAACATGTCGCTTGCTAAAGGAGAATCCGCGATCGCAAGATATACCAGTCATTTTTATGACTGCTCTTTCCGATACAGAAAGTAAAGTTAAAGGGTTATCAATGGGTGCTGTTGATTATATTACCAAGCCTTTTGAAGGGGAGGAAGTATTAGCAAGAGTCCGAGTTCATTTACAACTACGGTATTTAACAAAAAAACTGCTTCATTGGAATGAAGAACTCGAACAGAGAGTCACGAAACGAACAACTGCATTACAACAAGCGCAAGTACAATTAGTTCAGCAAGAAAAATTCGCAAGCATGGGTCAACTAGTTGCAGGGGTTGCTCATGAAATTAATAATCCAGTTGGTTGTATCGTTGGTAATATCGACCCAGCCTTTGATTATTTTAAAGATATAATAGAAGTCATTCGACTTTATCAAAAAAATTATCCCACTCCTGTTTCCGATATTCAACAAGCTTTAGAAGACCGCAATATTGATTTTGCTATCGAAGATTTACCTAAAATACTCGACTCGATTAAATTAAGTGCTCAAAGAATTAAAGATGTTTCTATTTCATTAAGAAATTTCTCTAGAAGTGAATCAAATGAAAAAATCTACGCTAATATTCATGAGTGCCTAGATAGCACATTGTTAATTTTACAACATCGCTTAAAAGCAGTTGGTAGTCGTTCAGCAATTAATATTATTAAACAATATGGAAATCTTCAAGAAATAAAGTGTTTTCCAGGATTATTGAATCAAGTATTTATGAATTTAATAGCAAATGCTATCGATGCTTTGGAAGACATTGTGAATCCTAACATTCGTATTTCAACTTCTATGTTCGATTCACAATTTGTGGAAGTTCGCATTGCTGATAATGGAATAGGGATAAGCGAATCTGTTAAACAAAATTTGTTTCAGCCCTTGTTTACAACTAAACCTATGGGTAAAGGAACTGGATTGGGACTATCAATTTCGCGACAGATTATTGAAGAAAAACACGCTGGTAAAATTTATTATGAATCTGTAACAGGTAAAGGTACTGAATTTATTTTCACCTTACCCGTTAACAATTGAGTCAGAGAGTTTTTCCCTACCCTAGGGCGTGTTTTCAAACTCTTATAGCTCCCCCCAACCCCCCTTTTTAACGGGGGCTAAGATACTCAAAAGTCCCCCTTTTTAAGGGTGATTTAGGGGGATCTAAAAAATTAGGAGGCTAAACGAGTAGTTTGAAAACACGCCGTAACCCCTAACCCCTATTTTCAAGTCAGCTTCTCATTTTTCTCTATTCGTTACTTATTAGGTGATACCAATGAAACTAAGAATGCTTTCAACTGCTGTATGCTTTTTCATAGTAGGTTTAGTCACAACTTCTACTCTTAAAGCACAAACACCCCCAGCCAGTACCTACAACCCTGGTAACTGGCAACCTGTGGCGCGGGTTGCTAGCCCCAAAGCCCCTATCGAACTTCAATTGGTCAATAAAACAGGATTAACCTTAGAATATGGTTTAACAGACTTAGGTTTTACTGGGAAATTACCTCCAGGAAGTAGCACTGTACGTAAAGGTGTGATTCTTCCTGATTTCCTGTTAATTAATGCTATGGAACCATTAGTGAGATTAAACTATGACGTTACAGTTAATGGTAATATTGTGACTGTGGCAATTCGACAAGCAGGATCGGGAGCGGGAGATACAACAATTAATTTGCAGCAAACAGGCGGGATTTACGTTTATTAAATCAGTTGGTTTAGATCCCCGACTTCTTCAAGAAGTCAGGGATCTGGCAGCCCCCCAAATCAATATGGTTAAGTACTGTATCAAAGTGCGATCGCAGATTCTGACGTGCCCATACAATCTTAATCTGTTTGTAAAAGTTACGCTGTAATTTGCTTCACCGTAAATCTACGGTTAGAAATAGTTAATATTGATGTACTTACTTCGGATGGAAGACAACTTTTAAAACCCAGTGTTATGCTTTGGGCTATCTATACGTAAACCTTACTCAATAATTGGTTTAATCCAGTGTTAAGCTCCAAGTTAGTCAAGATTCCACAACAATTGGTAGAGGAACAAATGCAACAAGAGCGAATGCATGATGTTCTTCTGCTGCTAAATCATTTAACTCAAAATGAGGAAGCCACCGTCAAGCTGATTTTAGATGCTCTGTACGATGTCGCTTCAGTGAACCTAATTAACAAAAAGCTTCAGAATCGCTCTCTCAACGTTGTAGCAAAATCAATTGCGAGAATGTCCAAACCAGTCTTCAAAATCTTTGCACTGCGTTGGTTTCAAAAGAATTGTCCCCAATTAATTACAAACTGGCTGTACTCACAAGTGACTTTCACAGTTGTACAACCAGAAGTTGTTCCTACAGCTATAGTTCCAGAAACCCAATTAGACTCTTTATCAAGAATAGACAATACCAGTCAAGACGAGATTAAGCGTCTCCGTTCTGAGGTGAGATATCTCGCTGGTATATCATTAGGAGCACTTATTGCTCTGGCTACCACTGTCCTATGGGGTAACCCTCAGCTAAAGACCATCTCTTCTCAGCCCGTTTCTTCAGTTGGCATATGCCTTCCAACTGATGTAAAAAGCTATGACAGTTCCCGGAGATAATCAAAAAGTAGTAGAATAGGGTTACTCTTCAGACAAAAAAGTCATGGAGTCAACTTGATTATCTACGACATTCAAAATGTAGTTAAAACTTATTCCGGTCAAACCCTCCCTGCTAATAAGAACATCTCTCTTCAAATTTTTGAGGCTGAAATTTTTGGAATTTTAGGTGATAATGGCGCTGGTAAAAGTACTTTGGTTCGCCAAATGGTTAATTTACTGGCAAGCGATTCTGGCTCGATTTCTCTACTAGGAAAAAATATCGTTGAGGCTCCCTATTTAGTTCAAATGAATGTAGGTTATATGCCTCAAGAAAGCGGCGCACTCAATAATTTAACTGTAGGGGAAGCTTTATACTTTACCTCTCATCTTCGGGGATTAAGTCGAGCTGATGCACAAAAAGAATGTAATTATTTACTGGATTTGTGGCAAATTCGAGAACTTCGCCACAAACCGAGTTCGCGTCTATCAGGCGGACAAAGGCGACTGTTACGTTTAGCAGTGGCAATGGCAGGTTTGCCACCCGTACTTATTTTAGATGAACCAACGAACGATCTCGATCCCCAACGTCGCAAACTTGTTTGGGATAATCTACGTCAAATTAATCAGGAACAAGGTACGACGATTATTTTGATTACTCATGATGCGATCGAAGCAGAAAAAGCAATTCAAAGAGTTGGAATTATGCGTGCGGGAGAATTGGTAGCAGTAGGACGCCCTAGCGAACTCAAGCAACAAGTGGATCGGATGTTACGTTTGGAATTATTTTTTTCACCAGATTCTCCACCAGATATACCAGCTAGTTTAACGTACATTCCACTAGAACCCGGTCATTGGCAGGTGTTATTGGAATGGAACCAAGTCACTTCAACTCTTAATAGCCTTAATTTAGATAAGATAGACGACTTTCGGCTTTATTCAGCAACTCTAGAAGATTTATATCTGCACTATGCCACCAAAGCGTAATCACTCTGTATTTGTACAAATTGTGGACTTATTTCTGATGGAACTGACCAACTGGCGCTGGTCTTGGCAGACAATAATCCTCACTAGTACAGTTACCCCCATACTCGGAATTATTGCTCTTGGTAGCTTTGCCCGAGGTACGGGACAGGAAGCACAAGTGTATATTTTGACAGGTAATCTTGTTATGTCCCTCATGTTTGGTAATTTGGGCAATGTGTCGTCTCGATTTAGCTACATGAGATTTGCTGGAACTTTGGATTATTATGCAACGTTACCTATTCGTCGCGAAGCCTCTGTTCAGATGGGAGCACCAGCCAAATCATTTCGGATGGCATTAGGGGCATTAATAATTAAAGAAAAACTGGGAATAAGCGACAGAGAAACAGTAGAACAGTTTAAAGAAAATCCTTATTTACAGTACTTTATAGGGATGTCGTCTTATAGTAACGAAGCTCCGTTTGACGCATCAATGTTAGTACATTTTCGGGAAAGAATTAGGGATGAACTTGTTAACAAAGTAAATCAACAAATGGTAAAGAAGATGCTAGAAGCAACATCTTCTCAACGACTGAAAAAAAAACAGAATTACCAGAAAAAGAAGAGAATACACCGGAAAATTGGGGAAAATTAATAATAGATGCAACTTGTGCTCCGGGTGATATCAGCTATCCGACAGATTTAGAGCTACTCAATCAAGCCAGAAAGCAGACAGAAAAAATTATAGATTCTCTTTATGAACCGATTTGGGTCAACTAGAGAAAAAACCAAGAACATATAGAGAGGTAGCAAGAAAGGATTATCTGAATGTGGCAAAAAAACGTCGCGTTTCTCAAAAAGAGAGGAGAAAAGCGATAAAGAAACAACTTCAATATATCAAAAGAAACTTCTCTCATATTGATAAGCTAATAGAGTTAGAAGCCACTCTTTCAAATTTAAGTAACAGGCAATATAAAATGTTGCTAGTCGTGAGAGAAGTCTATCGTCAACAACTCTGGTTGTATGAAAATCATTCATCAGAGTATTGACGATCGCATTGTGAGTTTAACCCAACCACATATCCGTCCAATTATTCGAGGGAAAGCTGGTAAATCCGTAGAATTTGGGGCAAAATTGTCTGCCAGTTACTTTGATGGCTATGTATTTTTAGACCATATCAGTTGGGATAATTTTAATGAATCGGGAGACTTAAAAGACCAAATAGAAGCCTTTAAAGATTATACGGGTTATTATCGGTGAATCTGTCCATGTTGATAAAATTTATCGCACCTTCTTAGAACCGAGCTTGGTGTAAAGAAAGAGGTATTATCATGAGTGGACCACCTCTAGGAAGACCTCCAGCTAATATCAGTAAAGAAAAAAGCTGAAGGATTTACTGTTAGCAGTTCAGGAGTATTTGGATTCGTTGCACTGAAAAAACCTTGCTCGCCAAACTGTATTGCATTAGCAGTCGTCCCCACAATCGAACCCCTCACATCCAAACTGGCATTTTTTCCAAATATAATTCCATTGGGATTTATCAAAAACAAGTTAGCATTACCCAAAACACCAAGTTTCCCAAAAATCCTGGTTGCGTCACTCCCCGTCACCCGACTTAGAATATTCTCAATTCCAGATGGATTGGCAAAATACACCTCTCGTCCTTCACCGACATGAAATTGTGAAAAACAGTGAAACAGGTTAGCGCCACGAATCGCTCCGCCATCGATTCTGTCAGCTTGTGGGCTTGTTGGTGTGACTACAGAACTTTCTGCTCCCAGTGTATTATCAACTACGGGTTTGAGTTCTTGAGCAACAGTGGCATCTACAGAGAATGCGAGTGGGAGCAACACGGCTGCACTCAGCGCACGCACCGGAGCCATCTTTAACCTCAAGAAGAACCCATACACAAGAGCGTTTATCCTTGACAAGCGACACCTCCTAGCACTGCTTTGCAGTTGCACTCTTTTTTGATTCAACCACATTTTCTGTGACTGAGTGTGTTTCTTAGGAGAAAAAGTCTAAAAACTAGACAAAACAAACATTGTAGCAGTACAGGATGAGATGAATTCATGTCAATAATATTTAATAAATGAGAATGAACGGGAATTTAAACACTCTCAGTATCTTAAGAGAGAAAGATGAATTTATCTTGCTTGTCTACCTTCGTACTTCTGCCTTCTTTAACAACAAACCTTGTTTCCTGATGATTTAAAATCATAGTACTTGTGTGACATATTGATTTTATGATGATTTAAAAGTACAAACAGGTAAAAGCAAAATGCTCTTAAAGTTAAGCTTAGCTTGTCTTCTAAATTTTTGGATAAGTCGCTTGTACTAAGTGTTTTCACTAGTGCAAGCTGCATAGGGAATTGACTTACATAGTCCGCATTGAGATAAGAGCGATACTGTTGTTGATTCATCAGATACGTCTTAAAAAAAATGATATTGAGTGCATTAATATACTGTGACACAAATGCATGATTAGTCCCAACAACGAATGGAGGAACCGGAACCGCCTCATTTGGAGAGGAAGCGAGTGCAGAAAAATGAGTTGCACCCGTCATGAGGGCTAGATATTTATTAGGTGTTGTTAGCCAAGTGAAGGGTTGGATTTGTTCGGGTAGAGCGGGCGCGATCGCATCTGCACTGCTCGCAACAATCATCGTTGGTACTCTAATTTGACTTAGCCCAGCTTGCCCAAAGATTGCACTGCTAAAAGGGTTGATTGCGATCGCGGCTTTAATTCGAGGATCGGACAAATGGGAGGGCAGTTGAGGGAGTTGTGTTGCTCCGCATTGTAGCAACAGTGACAGATTCAGCGAATTTTGAGACGCTTGACACACGGTTTTGAGATGTTGCGCTTGAAGCGTCGCCCCCGCAACAGCTAGAGCTGTGTATCCTCCAAATGACTGCCCAACAATCCCTACGTTTTGCAAGTCTAATCGCTCTTGAAGATCGGAATTGAAGCGAGATAACTGCTCCAACTTGTCCAACAACTTACTCACATCTATTGGACGATTGACAAATTCTTGTGGCGAGGTGATATCTCTCACTCTTCCTGCTAGCAATGCTGCTAACTGATTTGAATCACTCCCAGAATGTTGTGGAACGACAACAGCAAATCCATGAGAGGCGAGATGTTCGGCTAGATAGGCAAAACTGAAGCGATCGGAACCCAGTCCGTGAGAAATGATTACAATTGGATGCCGTGTTCTTGAACGCGGAAGATAGAGATCGGTTGGAATTTGTCGATCGCGCTCTGGATCGCTCAAGGTCAAGGTTTGCTTCTGCCAAGCCAGCCTTCCAGGTTGCCGCAAGTTTTCAGATCTTGAGAGGTCAAAGGGAAACTGTGTCTCTTGTGCCTCTAGCATCGCTTTTTGATTGACAATCATACTTGCATCATGGGTCTGATTCACAAACTGATTCACGTCTCCAACCAAAGCAAGCGCTTCTTCAAGCTTGATGTAAACGGTTTTAGAAGGAAACTGTCGTAGAACCTCTAAAGGCATGAAGCCCTGTGGATTTCTTGCAGCTAGAATCATCGCTTCTCGTAGGGCATGAAACTCAGATACGTGTCCATCAGTTTTAATCACTTGCCCTAAACGCTCCAGTAGTTTCTTTCCGATCGGGGTGTGTAGAAACTGAGAAACGGCAACAGAATTGAGTGGAATTTTAGTGGACAACAATTGTTGCAATTGAGCGAGTTGCTTTGAATTGATTCTGGAAGTATAGTCAGCCCATTTACTGTCGATTCGACCTGTGCGAGCATAAGTTTCCAAAGATGAGATCGGAATTGAGCCGGATAAAAAACTATAGGACATTCCAATCCGCTCTGCACTTCGCGCAGGATGCAGGACAGCGAAAACAGGCAGGACGCATGACAATGTGAGCGTTAATCGGCTGATTAACTTGCTGTTAAAAAGATTCATTGTTCTAACCTAAATCTCTTATAGAACTCATTTAGGAACTCTGGTTGATAAAACATAAAATAAGCAGGAAAGCCGTTTCAGAGAACACATTGTTTCAGGGAGAAAATCATAGTTTGGAAACGACAAGAAACATGAAATTCAGAGAACCTTAGTCTTAGAGGTTGTTTGAAAAGTAGTTGGTTGTGATTTTAGGCACTTATCGATCCCCCCTAGCCCACGCCAGTTGCTGTGAGTTCGGGAGACCCTCCTGCAGCGCTGGCTCCCCTTAAAAAGGGGGGAAAGTACTCTTAAAGTCCCCCTTTTTAAGGGGGATTTAGGGGGATCTTGAATCTGTTGCTACTAATGAAAAGACTTTTCAAACATCCTCT
>NZ_BAACAP010000173.1:0-49964 GCF_045865695.1 Scytonema hankhaensis NUACC26 | reverse complement strand
CCACAAGATAGATAATTTATTTCTTGAAAATCCCTTAAAAGCGACTGGGATCGTCATCAAGTGCGAGCAAGAAATTAACTAGGTCTGCTTGCTGCTGTGGACTAAACCCAGCTTGTTCATCCACATAGAAGTCATGACCCGTACCATCAAGGTTACTACGTACCAAAGCAGGGTTAGCCTTATTAGCAGCGATGACTAAAGCGCGAAGTTCCCTGTCTACTAAAGCACGCAAACTGCTCGCAGCATCAGCAGGTTTGGTTTGGCTAAGGGTACCAGTCAGTCCTAACCCACTAGGGTCAACAACAGTAAAACTGCCATCCTTTGCAAAACTTAAACTTCCCGAACCCACTGCTACACCACCGTCATGTAGATATGGCGCACTTAAATAAAGACCTCGTAAAGAAGTTGTTTTGTAACCGCCATTTGGTAATATCCCTTGGGGTAAAGTCGTGGGAGTCTCAGAAACATCCTCTGTTGGGACATCCAGCACTTGGGCGTTGGCAGGTATGGGAACAGGAGTATCAAGGGTGTAGATTTGAGGTTTCACTAAGAACTTATTTAGCCCTAAGCGGGACTGAGCACGGGCTGGGTTAGTACCAATGTCATCAACAGGATGAATTTTGTTGTCAGTGAAGAAGGGTGGAATGTGACACGTTGCACAGTTTGCTTGCTTAAACACTTTTGCCCCTCGGATAACAGAACCGCTTTTCAACGCTCGCAAGTTTTCTTCAGTGCGGTTAGCAGGTGGAACTAAACTATTTTGAAAAGCAGACATGGCGTTATTGGCAAACAGGAAAGTGCCACTGGCAATGTCATCAGGATTTCCACTATTTGGGCTAAAAATCAAACCATTGTACGTAAATAAACTGGGTTGTAAGTTTGGATAATCTCCCGTATTTGGAGCAGTGACTCGATCTTCTAATTCTGCTTTTGTAACGTCTGGTGCAACTTTACGGAGCCATTCTGAGGGTTTTACGGGTTCTCCTGCTGGTAAACGGAGCTTGGGGTCGGCTGCGTTCTGAAGAATTGTACCTAGATAAACTTCTGAGTCAATATTCAAAACTTTTTCGCTTAATTGGTAAGCTGCCAACAAGTTAATTTCGGAAGAGTGAACTCCATTGTTGATAGCACTGAGTCCAGCAAATGGACTTACTACAAACTGCCCATCAGCTCCATAAGGATTTGATTGAAATGTGAAGAGACTGGGAATTTGGGTAGTGTTGTTAATGCTATCTGGCAAACTCTCGAAATGACCAAAAGGTACATCTAACACGGCGTCGTCGAAAGCTTGTTCAAACTTTTGAGGATCTGGTAATTGTACCGTTCGACCTTGGCTGTCAATAATAGTTTTGCCGTTCCCTTGATATTGTGGGTCTAGAGGGTTGAAACAATGGATCTTAAAGATTGTCAGTCAAGTTCCAAATCTTAATCGTTTCGTCAGCACTACCACTAGCAAGAGTGCGATCGCTCTTTGGATTAAAAGCTACACTCCAAACTGCTTTCTCATGCCCCGAAAGAGTTTTTAACAATTTCCCATTTTGCACATTCCATAACTTAATTGTCTTGTCATAACCACCACTAGCAATTGACATTCCATCGGGGCTAAAAGCAACTGACCAAACTGCACCAATATGTCCGTTAAGAGTGTGTAATAACTTTCCTTTGTCTAAATTCCATAGTTTAATTTTTCCTTCATAATCGCTACTAGCAAGAACTTTTCCATCTCGACTAAAACTCACAGATGAAACGGCTTTTTCGTGTGCGGCTAAGGGAGTTTCTAGCTGCCCAGTAGTTAGATTCCAGATCGTAATCTTTCCGTCTTCAGTCCCACTTGCAACAAGTTGTCTATTTGGAGAAATTGCAACTGTTTGTACTGGATATTGGTGATTTAACGTGCGAATTACTTTACCAGTTTTCAAATCCCATAATTTAACTGTTCTATCCCAACTTGCAGAAGCTAAGGTTTTCATATCTGAGCTAATAGCAACAGAGTCAACATTGTCTGAGTGTCCAGTTAATGTACGAATTAATTTACCGTTTTCGAGATTCCATAATTTTATTCTATTATCCCAACTACCACTAGCAAGAACACGTCCATCGGAGCCGATCGCAAGGGATTTTACCGCATCCCCGTGACCGTCGGTTGTATCGCCTTTGATGGTATAAAGTAATTTGCCAGCTTGTTGATTCCAAATCTTAATAGTACCGTCATAACTACCAGAAGCTAGAGTTTTGCCATCTGGACTCATTGCGATCGCATAAACCCAATAAGAATGCCCTTTTAGAATTTTATAACCTTGAGAAGCAGGCGCACACACTTCGAGCTTTGATTGAGAAAGTGATTTAGACCAACTAAATCCAACAACACCTATTATAGCGCTTATTGCGATCGCTACTGACACTTTCTTATAAATCAATTTTTTTATCATATAACAATTCTTTTATACTTAAAGTAAAAATTTTGTAACCCATCATATATAAATTCCTTGCACACTTATTTACGAAAACTCAAAATTTACCGATCGCTGGTCACTGGTCACTGGTTACTGGTCACTGGTCACTGATTACCGATCGCTGATTAAATTTACTTTCTGGTAACATAGTTACTGCAATTTTTTTCTGTTGTTTTTGTTTTGCAGAAAAGTATTTAACCCAATAATGCTTATAAAGAAATAAAACTGAGACTCCCGATATTGCTGTAAGTCCAATAGGCGTTAAATACGTCCAATGTCCTGACATCTTGTCCCAAATATGCCAAGTAATTAGAAACATAGCAAAATAGGTAAGTTGGTGTAGTTTCTTCCAGTTTTTCTTAAGTTTTTTGACACTCCAGTTGTTGGAGGTAATTGTTAACAGGGCAAAAATTATGAAAGTAGCTATACCCTGAATATAAATCCAAGATGTTTTCAAATCAAACAAATCAATATTTCTTTGTTGAATTAATGGAAAACTATGAAACACGGAAAAAACGAAAGCTAAAATACCAATCGAACGCCGATGCTTAAGAAGTACTTGAGGAATTCCAGTTTCTTTTGTCTGAGGAAATACGATTCTCAGAATTGTGGGAAGCAGTGTGAGAATATAGCAAGTTAATGCCAAGAAACCTAGAATATGAGCCTGTAAAGGCATATCCATTGTTATCATAGTAAATCTCCTAATATTTTCTTGAAGAAGACAGCCCTGGGAAATCATGAAAAAGCCCTCACCCCCAACCCCCTCTCCCATTGGGAGAGGGGGCTTTTAAGCCATTCTGAATTTTGTATATATTTCTTTCTTCTTACTAATAGGTGTCAGCAAAGTCCCTTTATGCACTTGAGGGATATCGGACTTACGCAAAGCCCCCCTTATTAAGCTGTGAACCCTCCAAAACTTTGTTGACAAGAAGGCTCTTGGTTCAATATATAAAATTACCTTTAACTGTGTCGTCCGCTAAAAGTTGAAACTTTTACACAGTAGAATGATTGATAAACTTGTGCATCTCAATATTGAAGATTGGCTACAACTAAAGTTGGAATCCAAGCTCAAACTCCAGAACGTTTGCTCCTGTTGTCGTTGTCAAATTAGGGCGCTTGAGAATGGGTAAGAGAAATGCCGCCGTTGCCTAGACAGGATACTGGCTAGGATGAGCGCAGTTTACAACAAAGATGGTCAACTGACGCTTGTAATGTTTGTAACAGATCTAGACGTAGGGGCGCAAGGCATTGCGCCCCTACAAAATCTGTGTGTTGCATTCTTTTTTCAACTTGACGTAACATAAACATTGTTCGCAAGTTACGATCGCGCTGACTCTGTTGTGACAGAAACAGTACAAGGAATCTGGGTTTGAGAGAAAAGAACCGCCAAAGAAGAACTCTCTTGAGTTCCAGCAATCAACCAGATATGTCCTGTGAGATCGGCTTAACTTTTTCCTTTTAATGCCTTTCTAAAGTTTTGACGATAGGACTTACTTGTAGTAAATAAAACAGGCCACATTAAAGCTAAACTCACACGATTGGGCAAAGAGCGCTGAAAGTTAGTGCGCTCAAAGCCATTCCAAAACTTCCACAGACCAAGCCCGTATCCTACTACCAATATCAAACTGACTAATTCCATTTATACAACCCCACTGATACTCTATCTTAAAAAATTCGAGAGAATTAAGTATAGGCTAGTTATGTTATTTACTACACTACCATTCTTAAGACTATACTGACATTTTATCTTAAGATAAGAAAGCGATCGCCTTGCCGTCTAACTTTTAAAATCACAGTTAGTCAAAGGAATTCCGTATATCTTGATTTTGTACTAATAAACAAGTTAGTGTGACGGGTAGTTATCCCTATTTCCGATTGGATGCATAAGCGCGAAAGTTCCTTAAACTAAGAGATACATAAGATAGATAAAGAAATTATCTTGTGGGTGTTGAGGTAGCAAGTCGTGCAAACAGCTAAGGAGGATTTATGCGTGCAGTTCTGATGGCAGGGGGTTCTGGAACACGGCTTCGTCCGCTTACCTGTGACCTACCCAAACCTATGGTTCCTATACTCAATCGACCTATTGCGGAACACATCATTAATTTATTAAAACGGCATCAAATCACAGAAGTTGTTGCCACACTCCATTACTTACCCGACGTTCTACGAGACTATTTCCAAGACGGCAGTGACTTTGGCGTACAAATGACTTATGCCGTAGAAGAAGACCAGCCTCTGGGGACTGCAGGTTGCGTAAAAAACATTGCTGAACTTCTTGATGACACCTTTTTAGTCATTAGCGGAGATAGTATAACAGATTTTGACTTAACAGCAGCAATTGAATTTCACAAACAACAGAAATCAAAAGCCACTTTGATTTTGACCCGCGTTCCCAATCCTATTGAGTTTGGGGTGGTCATAACTGATGAGGAAAGTCGAATTCGACGATTTTTAGAAAAGCCTTCTACTAGTGAAATTTTTTCCGATACTGTGAATACTGGTACGTATATTTTAGAACCCGAAGTTTTAGAATACTTGCCAGAAAATCAAGAAAGTGATTTCTCAAAAGAGCTATTTCCACTTTTACTTGAGAAGAACCAGCCGATGTATGGTTACATTGCTCAAGGCTATTGGTGTGATGTTGGACACTTAGATGCTTATCGAGAGGCTCAGTACGACGCATTGCACGGCAAAGTTCAACTAGACTTTGCTTACAAGGAAACTTCTCCTAGAATTTGGGTCGGTCAGAATACTCACATTGACTCCACAGCACAAATTGAAGCCCCAGCAGTTATTGGGGACAATTGCCGTATTGGCGCAAGAGTCGTTATTGAATCGGGAACTGTTCTTGGCGATAACGTTACCGTCGGTTCCGATGCCAATCTCAAACGCCCCATCATCTGGAATGGAGGTATTATCGGTGACGAAGCTCATCTATCAGCCAGCGTTATTTGTCGTGGTGCGCGTGTAGACCGTCGCGCCCATGTGTTGGAAGGTGCGATCGTTGGTTCGCTTTCTACTGTAGGAGAAGAAGCCCAAATTAGCCCATTTGTCAGAGTTTGGCCTAGCAAAAAGATAGATTCAGGAGCAATCCTCAACATAAACTTGATTTGGGGAAATACAGCCCAACGCAATTTATTTGGGCAACGTGGCGTACAAGGATTGGCGAATATTGACACTACCCCAGAATTTGCTGTTAAGTTAGGAGCAGCTTACGGTTCTATCTTAAAACCGGGATCTCGCGTGACAGTTTCTCGCGACCAACGTAACGTTTCTCGCATGGTCACTAGGTCGTTAATTGCGGGTTTAATGTCAGTCGGTGTTGATATTCAAAACTTAGATGCAACAGCCATTCCCATCACTCGCACGGTTATCCCTACCATGTCAGTTGCGGGGGGTATTCACGTGCGAGTCCATCCAGACCGCCCAGACTACATCCTGATTGAATTCATGGATGCTAAGGGAATTAATATTTCCAAAGCTTTGGAGAAGAAAATTGAGGGGGCTTATTTCAAGGAAGATATGCGGCGATCGCAAATTCATGAAATTGGTGATGTTGCCTACCCCAGCCAAGTCATGGATCGATATTGCACGGCTTTTGAAACATTACTACACGTTGACACAATTCGTAACAGCCGAGCAAAAGTCGTCATTGATTACGTTTATTCCGTTTCAGGAGCTGTATTGCCACAAATGTTAGACAACTTTGGGGCGGATGCAGTAGTCCTCAATGCCAGTCTCAATAAAAACGCCATGTCAGCTACCGACCGCGAAGCCCTCTTAACACAGTTAGGTCATGTGGTCGAAGCATTAAAAGCCAACTTTGGCGTTCAAGTTTCAGCTAATGGAGAACAACTCATTTTAGTTGACGAAGCAGGTATGCCCATTCGTGGCGAAATGTTGACAGCCCTGATGGTAGACATGATATTAACCGCTCAACCGAGGGGAACAGTTGTCGTACCAGTTCACGCTTCCAGTGCTGTAGAGCAAATTGCCCGCCGTCATGATGGTAGAGTGATTCGCACAAAAGCAAACCCCACAGCATTAATGGAAGCATGCCAGAAAAATTCCAATGTTGTCTTGGGCGGTAGTGGCGACACGGGATTTATTTTTCCCCAACTGCATCCCGGTTTTGACGCCATGTTCTGCATTGCCAAACTCATTGAAATGCTCACCATACAAGAGCGTTCTTTAACCACCGTCCGAGCCGATCTACCGCGTGTCATTCACAGAACGTACACAGTGCGTTGTCCGTGGACAGCAAAAGGAGCATTGATGCGCCACTTAGTAGAAACCCACCCAGCCCAGAATTTAGAATTGATTGACGGAGTAAAAATCTGTCAACCCTACGATGATAGTTGGGTATTAGTCTTACCCGATGCTAGCGAGCCAATAGTACACTTGTACGCAAATAGCCACGATCGCGATTGGGTTGATGATTCATTAAGACAATACCGCGCTCGCGTACAAGCCTTTGTAGAAAGGGAGCAAGAAACTGTGGCTGCACAAGTGTAAGAATGTCATTTGTCATTTGTCATTTGTCATTTGTCATTTGTGTTAACAACTAACCACTAACAACTAACAGTTATGTATACAACTTCCAAACTACCACCTTTAGAAAGTGGCGATCGCTTAACGCGCTACGAGTTCGAGCAGCGCTACGCTGAAATGCCTCATATCAAAAAAGCTGAATTAGTTGAAGGAGTTGTATACGTGGCTTCACCAGTAAGGATTAAAAATCATGGTAGACCTCATGCCCAAATAGTTGGTTGGTTAGTAACATATAGTGCTGCTACGCCCGGTGTAGATTTGGCTGACAATACTACAGTACGCCTTGATGCTGATAATGAACCCCAACCAGATGCCTTACTGAGGTTAGAACCAGAAGCTGGAGGAAATTCTCGGATCGGTGATGATGATTATGTTGAAGGAGCGCCAGAATTAATTGTAGAAGTAGCTGCTTCTAGTGCATCTTATGACCTCAAAGACAAGTTGAATGCTTATCGTCGTAATGGTGTACAAGAGTACATTGTTTGGCAAATTTACGAAAATCGTGTAGATTGGTTCCGTCTCGAAGAAGGACGATACATTCCTTTAGAACCAGATGCCGATGGAGTGATTCGCTCTCAAGTCTTTCCTGGATTGTGGTTAGCAGTTTCAGCTTTAAGAGAAGGGAATGTAGCAGAAGTTTTAGCAGTTCTACAGGAAGGATTGCAAACACCGGCGCGTCAGCACCCCGTACTAAAGTGACGGGGCTTCATGCCTCAGCATTTTAGTTAGCTGACCAGTTTAAGTTCTTAACTGAACTACGTTATTGGCAAGAGTTAAAGTTCTCACCTACAGATGCGTAGCCAGTTTGTAGCCCTGAAACTGAGTAATTAAACAGATTTACGAGGGGTAAATCAGTGTTACTTGGAGAGTACCGACCAATAACATTAACGAGGCTAACTTTACCCAGCAATGGACGGACTTTATGTCCAAAGTTTTTGTAATTGATATCAACAAAAAACCACTGAATCCTATTCATCCAGCACAACCAAGGCAGTTGTTGCGAAACAAAAAAGCAGCAGTATACCGACGCTTTCCTTTCACTATCATTTTGAAAGTGACTTTCACAACACCTGTCCAACCTTTAAGATTAAAAATTGACCCTGGTTCTCAGATGACAGGTATAGCAATAGTTAACGATTCTACAGGTGAGGTTGTATTTGTAGCCGAAATCAAGCACCGAGGTTTTGCAATTCGAGATTCTTTGAATTCTAGAAAACAACTAAGAAGAAGTAGAAGAAACCGAAAAACCAGATATCGTCAACCACCATTACACGAATGGTTTAGGAAAGGTAACAAACAACCGTGTCCAAAACAACGTCATGCGGGTTGGTTAGCTCCTAGTTTAAGGAGTCGCATTGACAACATAAAAACTTGGGTTGAAAGATTGCGTAAAGTCGCACTAATTGAAGCAATCTCTCAAGAATTAGTACGGTTTGATATGCAATTAATACGTAATCCGAATATTCAGGGAAAAGAATATCAACAGGGAACGTTATTCGGTTACGAAACTAGGGAGTACTTACTTGAAAAGTGGAACAGACAATGTGCTTACTGTGGTATCAAAGATGTTCCACTTCAAATAGAACACATTCACTGTCGAGCTAAAGGAGGAAGTAACTCAATAACAAACCTAACCTTAAGTTGTGAAAAATGTAATCTCAAAAAAGGGACAAAAGATATCAAGGAGTTTCTCAAAAAAGACCCTACAAGGTTAGAGAAAATTTTAAAGCAAGCCAAGCAACCACTTATAGATGCAGCAGCAGTTAACACAACGCGATTTGCATTACTTGAAGCGCTAAGAACAACCAATTTACCAGTAGAAACAGGTAGTGGAGGTTTGACTAAATTCAATAGAACCCAACAAAGTATACCCAAAACTCACTATTTCGACGCTGCTTGTGTTGGTCAATCAACTCCGATTCTAAATATCAAAGGAGTTAGACCTTTGCTAATTACAGCTAATGGTTACGGAACAAGACAAATATGTCGTACAGACAAATATGGCTTTCCCAATCGTCACTGTTCCAGAACTAAATTTCACTTTGGTTTTCAAACTGGTGACATTGTTAAAGCAGTTGTCACTACTGGTAAAAAAGTTGGTGAATATGTTGGACGCATCGCAACTCGTGCAACAGGAAGTTTCAATATTTCTACCAAAGCTGGACTAATTCAAGGAATCTCACACAAATATTGCAAACGAATTCATGCAAAGGATGGTTACAGCTATGAATTTTAGAGAAGTTAGACGGCAATTAAAATTGCCCCTAAAGGGTTCGGCAGTCGCTTCCTCCCTTGGGAACCCCGGCAACGCGCTGCCTCACCGCGTCGTGCTTCCTCCACGAACTAAAGTTGCGTGGTTTCCGCACTCCCGGAGGCTTTTAGATGAAGAGTTTGTGAAAAGAATTAGTGGTTAGTTGTTTCTCTTGTGGTGCGAAGAGCAGCGCCGTGCGGTGAGACCAGTCCTGCAGGCGGGTTTCCCGCGCCCTGGGAACTGGCGAACCCGGAGGGGGGTTCCCCTTACAAGGGTAGGTATTTTACTTTCTCATTAAGGCAAGACCTGGTAGACAAGGCGGACAAGATGACAAGGGAGGATAACCGAATATAATTGGCTCTAGAGGGTAACCTAACAGACTCTAACTAGACCATGTATACGTAGAAAATCTTCCTTGTCTACTTTCCTTCTTGTCTTCCTTGTCCGACCTCCCTTGATTTGTAAAAAATCTACCCTTGTGAGGGGGGGTTCCCCCCGTTGAGGCGACTGGGGGGCGTCCCGCCCGCCACCAGTATAAGACGGGCGAGGACGCCCGTCCCACAAGATGATAATTTATTTCTTGGAAATCTCTAACTATTACCACCAACCAATCACAAAAATATTGCCTCTTCTGTTTCTGGATCGAAAAAGTGAATTTTTTCGGGTGTTATAGATAACCAAAGTTGTTCGCCAAAATTGATAACTCGGTCTGATGGAACTCGGACTTGTAACTCATTGGTGGAAAAAGCAGATTTTTGAAAATTGGGGTCGAGTATTTTTGTGGCAAGATATGTATCGTTGCCCAGATTTTCCACCAACTCGACTTTCACAGGTAAATTTTTGGTTGCGGCTACGCTTAAAATTAAATGTTCTGGACGAATACCTAATATGAGGGTTTGACCATCATATTTTTGTAAGGCATTTCCCCAAACGTCAGGTAGAGTCTGGCGGAAATCTCCATTAGTAATTAGTAGGGGTGCATGAAACTCTATGTGAATAAAATTCATTGGTGGCGAACCAATAAATTCTGCAACGAAGCGGTTGGCAGGATGATTGTATAATTCTAATGGGGATGCAACTTGCTGTAGCTGACCTCGATTGAGAACAGCTATGCGATCGCCCATTGTCATTGCTTCTGTTTGGTCATGAGTTACGTAAATTGTTGTTACACCCAATTGACGTTGTAATTTAACAATTTGAGCGCGAGTTTCCGTGCGGAGTTTTGCATCTAAGTTAGAAAGCGGTTCATCCATCAAAAACACTTGAGGATTCCGTGCAATTGCTCGTCCTAGAGCGACTCTTTGCCTTTGTCCTCCTGAAAGTTGTTTGGGTAAACGATTCAGTAAAGCTTCTATTTGTAATAACTGAGCAACATAACGCACACGTTTATCGATTGCCCGTTCTTTGTCAGAAATATATCTTAGCCCCTTCGGTAAATTCTTAGTTACTCCCACTAGGAAATCGGCGATTGGCGATTGGCGATTGGCGATTGGTTGTAAGCTATTCTCCTGAGTTTTCCCAGTCCCTAGTCCCCAGTCGCTATTCCCCAACTCTCTACGCCTTAATCCAAAAGCAATGTTGTCATATACTGTCATGTGAGGGTAGAGAGCATAATTTTGAAATACCATTGCAATGTCGCGCTCTTTTGGAGGAAGATCGTTCACTAAGCGATCGCCCACCCAAATATTGCCACCTGTAAGAACCTCCAATCCAGCAATTAACCGCAAAAGAGTGCTTTTCCCACAACCCGAAGGTCCCACAAGAACCATAAATTCACCATCTGTCACCGTCAGGTTAATTCGCCGTAAAACACCCGCATTATCCGAACGGGGAACCGCATCACTGCTTTTATCTGGTATTGTTCTTGGTTGAGTGGGCGATGCAACACCTTCCCCTTTACGAGGAGGAAAACTTTTATAAACGTTTTCTAAAACAACTTGCGCCACGAGTTTTAAATATTTGAATATACAGTTAACGGTCAACAGTCAATGGTCGTATTATCAAATACCAGTGAACTACCTACACCGCCTGAATACAGGTCGGTGTAGGCTTCTGGTGCATTCTTAATACTCCCAGAACTTCCTTCGAGGTACTATTGGTAGTAGAATCAGCTACTACCGGATTCCCTCTACGGCGTTTTATTGTTGGGAACCATCCTGTGCCCAACACGCTTTAAATTGATAGCGGCATTAATGTCGCGGTCAACCCAAAGCAATTCTTTTTCGTCCCAGTACTCGCGTAGATCGCAATCAGTGAAGATAAATTCATCACGATACGCGAGCAATTGAGATGTGTATGCAGGTTTTACTGCTATTACCCTAGCCCCAGCTTTTGAAGCTATGTATTCTAGGATTGTAAAAAACTGTCCAAAAGCGGCATCGTTCCAAGATTTGTTTAGTCCCGATTTAGCACTTTGACCATTTGGAAGATAAGTCCCGTTTTCGTCTTGTTTAGCTTTGTTCCGTTTTGACAAAGCCTTAAGATTTAAATCTTCATGAAGAAAAACTTTTTTATTTGTCCGAACTACTGCATGAGCCGTCTTAAATGCATGGTCTTTCCTTGCTCTGGCAATGCGTTGATGTTCTCGCGCTTCCGTTTTAGCTAGTTTACGGCGTGCCAAGAAACCTTTTTTCTTGGCGGATTTACGGTTAGAAACTCTAGCCAGACGTTTTTCAGACTTTCTGAAAGACTTTAAAGAAGGTAATTTGGTATTCTCTGAAGTTGCCAAATAATCATCCTCATGCAGAACTGCGTCCAAGCCCAGAGTATTGTCCCATGTTGGGACTATTTCATCTGGTGTGAAAACAGGTACATTCGGGTCTTCTAGACAAATTGTCAAGTACCACCCATCAGCTTTCAATGTCAACAAAGCGTTTCTCAATACAAAACCATTGGGTAAAGGTCGATGTAAGCGTACTTTTACCCAACCTTTTAGCTTTGAAATTGATAAAAATAACCAGTCTTTTTCAATTCGCTCAATCGTTATAGCTTGTCCCTCAATCCTCATAGTACGATAGCGGGCCGCATTCTTAAAACGTGGCTTTCCACTACGTTTTCCGTTGCTATCTCCTTGAATAAAACGAGAAAAAGCCTTATCTACTCGCCTACTTACATCTTGCAATGTTTGCGAAGGAACACGAGAAAAGTCTAGCAATTCTCCAGAATGACCTACTTTAAACAAGTCTTCTTTTATAAACGGAATTTGTTTCTTTTGAGAATAGAAATCTGGATGGTCTCGTAGTTGTGGTAACGGACAACTGATTATTGAACAAGCGTCAATGCGACTTCGGTTATTTTCCCACCAATCAAATCTATCGCCTAGTTGCTTGTTGTACCAGTATTGGCAAATTCGCAACCAAGTATTTAGTTCTAGTTTTTGGTTGGTATTCGGTTGTGCTCGATACTGATAGTTAAGCAACATTACAATCACCTCCTTGTTACAACTATGTTAACATCAAAGAGAGAACACTGGGGGTACATTATGAAAGATAAATCATTAAAAATCAGGATATCGTCAAGAAGATTAAATAAGCTACAATTATACGCCGCACAGGCAGACAAAACAATGACTCAAGTGATGGAAGAACTTATAGACTCTCTGCCCCAACCACAGCAAATTGGTAATCAAGTGAGCCAGCGCGTTGCCGGGGTTCCCCCGGTTGAAGCGACTGGCGAACCCGTAAGGGTTGCTATCCCCACTCACAGCTGGACCGACGGTCAACATAGGTGAGCAGCGCGTTGGGCGGCTCCGCCGACTTGAAGCGACTGCTCACCCGTAGGGTCGGGGGATGCAACTTGATTACCCCAAAATTCATCTCATCACTCAGTCCGTAAGGACGAGTGATGAGATGAATTTTGGTTTTAGCTAAAACGTAGTAAATCAGGGTCAATCGTAGCATTTAAAACTATTGGCACCAATTTGAACAAAGAATGCAACAGATAGTTGGCTCAAACTAAGTCTAGGCATGACTTTCTCAATCCAACATTCACGCATCTAAAATCCAAAATGGTATGACCAGTGACAGCGCCAATAATACACCGAATTTTCATTATTGGGGAGATTTTTCCAACGCTACTTTGTTTTAAGAGCAGCACAATATGGTACAATCATACTAATCAAGTGTCAAATGCTATGCTTGTCAAGCGGAGATAGCGAGCAGTTTTACAGTTGTTTGCGACAATCGCTTGACTTTTGTGCTAGAAAAGTAACGCACGACAACTATAGCATTTTCCAGTCTAGTGAGGTACAGATTTATCAGCGTCCATCAGCTACAGGCTGCGGTTAATTTTTTCTTCTCATACCTCACGAATGTGGAAATTGCCATTACCAGAAATTAATTGTGTGTTGCGTACAATACTTATAAAGACGGACTAAATGACAGCATCTTTATTTCATAGTGTTTTTACATATGTCTGTTAACTTTTACAATAGCTTTGATTAAGGAGGATTTATTACATGAACATTTGTCTTTTGATGGTAGAAATTATCCAAGAACCACAATTGCGTCATACACCAGATGGATTAGAACTTGCCGAAATGATAGTACAGTTTCAAGGATTGCGAGCAGAAGATCCTCCCGCAACCTTAAGAGCAATAGGTTGGGGCAATTTAGCCGAACAGATTCATCAAAATTATCATCAAGGCGATCGCGTTCTCATAGAAGGACGCCTCAGTATGAATACTATACCGCATCAGGAAGGATATAAAGAAAAACGAGCAGAATTGACAGTACAAAAAATTCATTCTCTAGGAACGGGCTTTGACATGAGTTCGTTACCGCCTGTTACTAGAACATCTCCTGCACCTGAGGCGTCTGTACAATCCACTCCTAGTTATAATTCTCCAGTATCTAAATCGAATCCAGTCAGTAATGGATCTAGCGTATCCCCTCAAGATGACTTCGACGAACAACCTATACCCCAAAGTAAGAATTTCGAGCGCAACACTTATTCAGCTCCTGCAGAAGAAGATTTTGGTGGCGATGACATTCCTTTCTAGATAACATCTCGTGCATAATAGTAAGTCTAGTCGTTCAACTCGTTCCCAGTCTCCGCCTGGGAATGCAAGTCTAGTCGTTCAACTCGTTTCCAGGCTCCGCCTGGGAATGCATTTTTAGAGGCTCTGCCTCTCGTTTTATACAGGAGGCTCCGCCTCTTAAGACGGCATTCCCATGCAGAGCATGGGAACGAGGGCGACACAATAGAGCATGGGAACGAGGGCTAAACTCACCATTAACAATTAACCATTACCAATTTAAAATTAACTGCTAAAATCCAAATATTTATAAGCAACGCTTTAAACCCGATCGCTATGAGAAATACTATTCTGGATGTTCGCAATCTGCAAGTTGAATTTGTGGGTGATATCAAAGTTGTCAAAGCTGTGGATGGTATCTCTTTTGAGTTGCGCCGAGGAGAAACTCTGGGAATAGTGGGGGAGTCGGGAAGCGGAAAATCAGTGACGTCTCTGGCTGTGATGGGTTTGATACAAAATCCGGGCAGGATAAATGGGGGTGAAATTTTGTTTAGTCCCCAAGAAAATAGCAAGCCTATAGATTTGCAGAAGTTGTCTGGCGAGGAGATGCAACTTCACAGAGGTGGCGATATTGCTATGATATTTCAAGAACCAATGAGTTCTCTCAACCCAGTGTACACTATTGGGTTTCAGTTAACAGAAGCTATTTTACGACATCAGAAGATATCACCCGAAGAAGCAAAACGTCAAGCGATCGCACGCCTGCAAGAAGTGAAGTTGCTTCCTAGTGATGAAGCATTGCGGGAACAGTATACAGAAACTTGGAAAACTTCTGTTGCATCAACTCCTAATGAGCAAAAGCTGATACAGTTGGTCAAACAGCATAAAGAATCGATTCTAGAACGTTATCCTCACGAACTTTCTGGCGGTCAATTGCAAAGGGTTATGATAGCTATGGCAATTTCATGTAACCCATTACTATTGATCGCTGACGAACCAACAACAGCGTTAGATGTGACGGTTCAAGCAACAATTCTTGAGTTATTGCGGGAATTGCAGCAACGCCGCGATATGGCAATGATTTTTATCACTCACGATTTGGGGCTGATTGCAGAAACAGCTGACAAAGTTGCTGTGATGTATAGGGGCAAAATTGTAGAACAAGGTGCTGCAACACAAATTTTTGCTAATCCCCAACATCCTTATACTAAGGGCTTAGTTGCTTGTCGCCCTACCCTGAACCGCCGCCCTCACAAACTTCTGACAGTTTCTGATTATATGCAAGTAGAAGAAACGCCTACAGGAGAGGTGGTGATACAGCCCAAACAACCAGCTCAGCCAAAAGAAGTCACGGTTGAGGAATTCTCTCAAAGATTAGTTAATTTGGAACAACAGCAGCCTTTATTGCAAGTCCGCAACTTAAAAGTGGGTTTTCCTATAAAGGGGTGGTTTGGCGGTACAAAAAACTACAACATGGCAGTGAATGGAGTTTCCTTTGAGGTGAAAAAAGGGGAAACTGTAGGATTGGTGGGAGAATCTGGATGTGGCAAAACCACTGTTGGGAAAACCTTGCTACGATTAATTCAACCGATGAGTGGGGAAATATTGTTTGAGGGACGAGACGTAACGCATTTTCAGGGGAAAGCTTTGCAAGAGTTGCGAAGGGAAATGCAAATTGTGTTTCAAAATCCTTTTAGCGCCCTCGATCCTCGCATGAAGGTCGGGGATGCAATTATGGAGCCTTTGGTGATTCACTCTATTAATAATAGTAAGCAGCAACGTCGCGATCGCGTAGCTTATCTTTTAGAAAGAGTGGGTTTGAGTGCAGATGCTATCAATCTCTATCCTCACCAATTTTCTGGAGGACAGCGTCAAAGGATTTGTATTGCCCGTTCTTTAGCGTTGAATCCTAAGTTTATCATTTGTGATGAATCCGTTTCTGCCCTTGATGTATCGGTACAAGCGCAAGTTTTGAATTTGCTTAAAGAATTACAAGATGAATTTGGGTTGACTTATATCTTTATTTCTCACGATCTCAGTGTAGTAAAATTTATGAGCGATCGCATTTTAGTGATGAATCGCGGTCAAATTGTTGAGCAGGGTACAGCCGAGACAATTTATCGAGAACCTAAAGAAGAATATACCCAGAAACTCATTGCGTCAATTCCTACAGGTAGTCCCGAACGAGTGCAACAACGTCAAGTGAAAGCCTCTTAAATTTACTTCACCCCTCACTCGATCCCAGGCTCCGCCAGGGAATGCCTTTCTAGAGGCTCCGCCTCCCGTCTCTCGCTCGGTAGAGCCTCTCCGTCTGCATTCACAAGCCTTGGCACCAGATCGAGAGATTACCGAATGAAGCGTGTTTTTGCTTTGCCCTATGCCCAACTTTACATGAGTGCATTTATTTTAGTTTAATTACTTAACTTTCACAAAAATTAGAATTTTTCATCAATTGAGTATTCAACATTACGTGGATTGTCCATTCGCTTGGAAGCATCTATAATTTCCAATCCTACTAAATTTCCAGATTGGTCATAATCAAAAATAACACCTGGTTTCTCCTCATCACTTTCTTCTATGGGCATATTGCTCCAAATAATTCTCAAAATATCAACTTCAGGAGCGTAGGTAATTTTCATGCTAAAAGACATATTTATTTGTCTGGCAACTACTAATATAATAAGTTACATAAAAGTTAGGTAAATTAATTATCCGGCTTTGCTAACATAAGCTTAAGCAGTGTAGCGTGACTCTGCTATGAAAAACAAGGAGGAATAAAAAATGCCCGGACACGACATTGTTGTTGTCGGAGCATCGGCGGGCGGAGTCGAAGCACTGAGTGTCTTAGTGAAAAATTTGCCACAAGACCTGAATGCTGCTGTACTAGTAGTCTTACACGTACCTAGCCACAGTAGTAGCGTTTTACCCCGCATTCTTGAAAGAGCCGGGAACTTGCCAACCGCGCACGCTCGAGATGGCGAACCCCTGTTGCTTGGACGAATTTATATTGCCCCACCAGATTATCACTTATTAGTCAAACCGGGAACTTTACAACTTACGCGAGGCCCAAGGGAAAATAGTCATCGTCCTGCAATAGATCCCCTGTTTCGTACTGCTGCAAGAGCATACGGGGGACGAGTCATTGGTGTAGTATTGACAGGTAATCTTGATGATGGTACGGCAGGATTAAAAGCAGTAAAAATACGAGGTGGTCTAGCTGTTGTTCAAAGTCCCGATGATGCATTGTATGCGGGAATGCCGCGCAGTGCGATTGAGAATGTAGATGATATTGACTATATTTTGCCACTCTCACATCTACCAAGTAAATTGGTAGATTTGGTAAACACGCCAGTGGAAGTTGTGGGAGAAAATCCTATTCCAAAGGAGATAGTATTTGAATCTGATTTAGCAGAGATGAAGATGGCACAACTTCACAACGACGATAAACCGGGCAAGCCATCCCCTTTTGGTTGTCCTGATTGTGGTGGTACTCTTTGGGATCTGTCTCAAGGGGATTTGTTGCGATTCCGATGCCGCACGGGTCATGCTTTTTCTGCAGCAACGCTCTTAGCAAAACAATCTGATGCTTTAGAGGATGCATTGTGGAGTGCGCTTAGAGCATTAGAAGAGAAAGCTTCTCTAGCAAATCGTATGTCTCGACGAATGCGCGATCGCAACCAAACTCTCTCGGCAATAAAATTAGAAGAAGAGGCAAAAGATGCTCAAAAGCGTGCTGCTATCATTCAAGATGTACTTCTTACGGGCGATGGTATAACAAAAGATAAAGATTTATCTTCTTTGAGCCTAGATGAACAAATTGAGGAATAGTTAAAAGTTTGCTGCATTCTAAGTCTTTTTTCCTACTATATTTTTTATTAAAATGATAGCTCAATATCGTTTGGCTAAACTTTCATAAAGTATAAAATATAGCATGAGTAGCAATGAACCCAATCCTAACTTGGAAAACTTATTAGAATATATCAAACGCAGTAGAGGATTTGATTTTAGCGGTTACAAACGCACAAGCCTAAGTCGTCGAATACGAAAACGTATGCAAGCGCTCGATATAGAAAACTATTCTGAGTACTTGGATTACTTAGAAGTACACCCAGATGAGTTTGTCGAACTATTTAATACAATCCTGATTAACGTTACGGCTTTTTTTCGAGATGTACAAGCTTGGGAGTACATAGCAAACGAAATTATTCCTCAGATTATAGCTAACAAACACCCGAGCAAACCCATCCGCCTGTGGAGTGCTGGTTGTGCTTCTGGGGAAGAAACCTATACCTTAGCAATTTTGCTAGCAGAAGCACTGGGAATGGAACAGTACACAGCGCGAGTGAAGGTATTTGCGACGGATGTGGATGAGGACGCTCTCAATATTGCTCGTCAAGCACACTATAGTGCTAAAGAAGTGCAAAGTGTTCCCCCAAAGTTACAAGAGAAGTACTTTGAGCAAGTGAATGGTCGCTATGCTGTTCAGAAAGAGTTACGTCGCTGCGTAATTTTTGGTCGTCACGATTTGGTTCAAGATGCACCTATTTCCAGAATTGATTTACTAGTATGTCGGAATACTTTAATGTATTTCAATACTGAAACTCAAGCTAAAATTCTCGATCGCTTTCATTTTGCTCTCAACGATAACGGCTTTCTCTTTTTGGGGAAAGCAGAAATGTTGTTTAGTCGCAACCATTCATTCACTCCGTTAGAATTACGACAACGGGTATTTATTAAAGTTCCAAACGACAACTTGCGCGATATGCTATTAAACATCGCTCATACTAGCAGGCAGCAAGCTGTTCCAGAAATGGTCGATCGCATACGAGTTCATGAAGCAACTTTTGAAATCGACCCCATTGCCCAAATCGTTGTGGATCTCAATGGCATAGTTATCCTATCTAATGCTGAAGCCCGTAACTTATTTCATCTCAACCCCAGGGATTTAGGTCGTCCTTTGCAGGATTTGGAGCTTTCCTACCGACCAGTGGAATTGCGATCGCGTATCGATCAAGTTCGTACCAGTCGTCGCGGGATCTTATTAAAAGACATTGAGTGGAGTACGTCCGACAGAGGCATAAAATATTTGGACATACAGATCGTGCCTTTGTTAGATGATAACACTGACGAGCTATTAGGTATAAAAATTATTTTTGCAGATGTTACCCGCTTTAAAAATTTACAGCAAGAACTAGTACACGCTAACCAAGAATTAGAAACCGCTTATGAAGAACTGCAATCTACTAACGAAGAATTAGAAACCACTAACGAAGAACTCCAATCGACTGTAGAAGAGTTAGAAACTACCAACGAAGAACTTCAATCTACAAACGAAGAACTAGAAACCATGAATGAAGAACTGCAATCCACGAATGAGGAGTTGCAGACAATGAATGAAGAACTACGCCAACGCAGTGAAGAACTAAACAGAGTCAATAGCTTTTTGGAATCCATTCTCACCAGCCTTCGTGCCGGAGTTGTTGTTCTCAGCCCCGATTTACATATTTTAATATGGAACCGGAAATCTGAAGATTTATGGGGTTTGAGGTTTGATGAAGTTTTTTCCAAACACTTGATGAGTTTGGATATCGGTTTGCCGTTAGAACCAATTAGAGCCCCAATTCGGTCTATTATAAACGGAGAGTGCGATTATCATGAAGTGGTGCTAGACGCAAGAAACCGTCGAGGTCGAGCTATTCAATGCCACGTCATTTGCACTCCCCTGTTAGTCGCACGAAACAACATTCAAGGCGTCATCCTATTGATGGAGGAACGCGAACAAGAGGAATAGTCCCAAAAGGTGAAAAGTGAAAAAAAGTTTTTTTCTTGGCTATGACATCTCATTGTTTTATCATCAGGAGGATAATATAATCAGAAGAAGTAACCAAGATTTATTAGAATCGCGATCGCACTATTAACCTAGTAGATAGATTCAATCTCTTGAGGAGATAAGTATCTTTACAGTGGAGGAGAGGACAAGAGGAAAGCCCGTGAATCTGGAAAACTTTGGTAGGCAAGTTCATGAGGTGCGCCGAAACACCCAGCTTCTACATCACCGTGTCAGTGAATCGCCAGAAGGACAACAAGACCTGTTAGCTGAGGCTTTCGAGGAACTTCGGACTGCTTTGGAAGAACTGCACGTAGCAGAGGAAGAATTGCGTCAGCAAAACGAGCAGTTGGCAATAGCTTTTCATCAAACAGCAACAGAACGCAAACGGTATCAAGAATTATTTGATTTTGCTCCTGACGGTTATCTGGTAACAGATGCTCAAGGAAAAATTTTAGAAGCGAATTATGCTGCAGCGCACTTGCTAAAAATCTCTAAAAACTTTCTGATAGGAAAACCACTTGTTAGCTTTTTTCCCTCAGAAGAGCGTCGAGCTTTTCGATATCAATTACAACGCTTGTTTGATATGGAGGGAATGCAGGAGTGGGAAATTAGCATACAGCCTCGTCAAGGAGATATATTTGATGCTAGCCTGACAGTAAAAACTATACGAGATAATGAAGGAAAACCAATCGGGTGGCGGTGGCTGCTCAGAGATATCACATCTCGCAAACAGGCAGAAGAAAAACTAAATAAAATTCAAATTCAAAATTTAAAACTACAGGAAGTGTCTCTGTTTAAATCCCAAATGTTAGCAGTTATATCTCACGAACTGCGTACACCAATGAATATTATTTTGGGATTTTCTCAACTGTTGTTGCGTCGCTACTACCATCTGTTACCACCAGAATTAAGAGAGATGGTGGAAAAAATTGTTCAAAGTGGCAAGCATCTTTTAAAGCTAATTGAAGATATATTAGATTTTTGTAAACTGGAAACAAGTAAGCTTGAGTTAAATCTACAAGAGGTGAATTTTGTAGAGTTAGTCACAAGAATCGTAGAAGAGTTGAAACCTCTAGCAGAACGAAAAAACTTAACTTTGATTCTACACTCAGAACTAAAAAATCCCAACATTATTAACGATCGCGATCGCTTACAACAGGCGGTTACTAACTTGATAACTAATGCGATTAAGTTTACAGAAACAGGCGGCGTATTTGTAGAGATACAACAAGTCAAAGGGGATCGCTTGGTGTTAATGGTGAAAGACACTGGTATTGGTATTCCCGAATCAGAAGTAGCACACATTTTCACAGAATTTTGGCAAGTCGATAAGTCTACGACTCGCAAGCAAGGAGGTGTCGGATTGGGATTAGCGATCGTAGATAAGTTAGTACGATTAATGAAAGGAACCATCACAGTTGAAAGCAAACTAGGAGAAGGCTCAACTTTTCGAGTAGAATTACCAATGAGCAGTGAGCAGTAACCAGTGACCAGTGACCAGTGACCAGTAACCAGTGACCAGTGACCGAAAACACTCACAGGAGGTTGGGGTATCGGTGCCATGCAGCGACAAGAGCCACAAAGAACTACACTCAATGACGTTTTGATTACTGAGGAGTTATCTTGGCGTGCGCCCCGGTCTCCAAACTGGCGTTCTCAAGCTATGGCAATGCAATCCCTGGCACAGCAGATGGCACGTGCTCCAGAAACGCTACTGCCAACTCTGGTGGAGATGGCGCGAGAGCTATGTCAGGCTCAAACAGCAGGTATTAGCTTGCTGACGACAACTGTTAATGGGGAAGCAGTCTTTGGCGCTGACGTGTTGGCAGGAGAGTTAGAACAGTACTTTGGTAGCACTACAAAACGCTTTGAAAGTCCTTGTGGAGTTTGCCTTGAACGTGGTACTCCCGTGCTATATGCTTATCCAGAACGTTATTTTACCGATCTACAGGCAGCAAAGATTCCCATCGTTGAAGCATTAATGCTACCGTTGATTGCGGATAATCAAGCCCTGGGCGTTATCTGGATTATGTCACACTTCGGACAACGGTCATTTGACAGTGAAGACGTGCGGGTGATGACAAGTCTAGCAGACTTTAGTGTTGCTGCACTCCGGTTGAATCAGCGACAAACCCAGGACAAACAGGCAAAGCCCATGGCAGGGGGGATGTATGACTCAAGCGAACAGCAGGCGGAGATTGCTTTACGCGAATCTGAAGCCCGTTCGCAGGCTTTGATTGAGAATCTGCCCGGAGGGGCTATGTTTGTCGTCGATCGCGATCTGCGGTACTTGCTGGCTGAAGGAGAAGCGTTGTCCGGTGCTGGATTCAAACCCGAAGACCTGGTTGGGCGCACCATTTTCGAGGTGCTGCCGCCTAAATTGGCAGCGTATTATGAGGCGTTTTACCGTCGGGCGCTGGCTGGTGAGCCGTTTGAGCATGAGCACAACGCCCACAATCGCTCATTCATCTCACGCGGAACGCCGTTGCGTTCGACCGACGGCGAAGTTTATGCAGTACTTGCTGTTTCCTATGACATTAGCGAGCGCAAGCAAACCGAAGCTGCGATGGCAACAGACTTGCAAGATATGCAACTGTTGCACGACCTAAGTACAAGGCTCGTCGCCGAAGACGACATTCAGACGCTTTATCAAGAGATTGTGGCAACCGCGATCGCACTCACGCAGGCGGATGCTGGCTCCTTTCAAGTTCTCGATGAAGCGACGCAACAATTGATGCTGCTCGCCACGCAGGGCTTCGAGCGAGCGATGACCGAGCATTTCCAGCGCGTTGACGCGGGTTCAAACACGCCTTGTGGCAGGGCATTGGCAGCAGGCAAGCGCACCTTTGTTGATTTTGATGTGCCTGAGAGTGACGACCCCGACAGCTCTGGGCGACTGCATACAAACGCGGGGTATTTCTCTGGTCAGTCCACTCCGCTCATCACTCGTTCGGGCAAACCGATGGGCATAGTTTCAACCCACTGGCGCAAACACCATCGACCGAGCGATCGCGAACTGCGGTTTCTCGATTTACTGGTTCGTCAAGCTGCCGACTTGATTGAGCAGCGACAGGCAGCAACAGCCTTGCGCGAATCGGAAGCGCGTTTCAGGAGCACGTTTTTCAATAATATGGTGGCAATGGGCGTTTGGACGACGACTGGCGACATTACCGACGCGAACGATGCGCTGCTTCATTTAATTGGCTACACCCGCGCAGAACTCGAAGCCGGAAGTATTCGTTTGACTGAGCTAACGCCGCCCGAATACCAAGATCGGGACGAACAAGCCGTAGCCGAAGTCGAGGCGGATGGGGTTTGCACGCCGTATGAAAAAGAATTCATTCACAAAGACGGGCATCGGATTCCGATTTTAATTGGCGGCGGACGCTTAGACGATCGCACTGAGGTGGGCATCTTATGTGCCTTTGACTTAAGCGCTCGCAAGCGGGCAGAAGAAGCGATGCGTGCGTTTTTTAGTAACGTTAGTCATGAGTTTCGTACCCCCCTGACCCTGTTAATCAGTTCTATTCAAGAGACCTTGAGCGATCTTGCACATCCTCTGACTCCTGGCCAACAATCGCAACTGCAACTGGCGTATCGAAACGCGATTCGGCTGGTGAAGCTCGTCAATACCCTGCTTGACGTTTCACGCATTGAAGCGGATCGCATTCAGGCAGTTTACGAGCCGACCGATCTGGCAACCTTTACGACAGAACTAGCGAGTTCATTCGAGTCAGCCATCGAGCAGGCGGGCTTGCAACTGGTGATTGATTGCCCACCCCAAAGGTCGCCAGTGTATGTCGATCGCTCTATGTGGGAAAAGATCGTCCTCAATTTGCTCTCCAATGCGTTTAAGTTTACCTTTGCAGGCGAGATTACAGTCCGTTTGACATCGACTAGCGACTCTGTTAAGTTAACCGTGCAAGACACGGGCATTGGCATTGCAGTCGCACAACTGCCTCGCTTGTTTGAACGGTTCTACCAGGTGAAAAAAGCCAGGGGGCGGAGCTTTGAAGGATCGGGGATTGGCTTGTCTCTAGTCCAGGAGTTCGTCAAACTGCATGGCGGCACGATTCAAGTTAGCAGTATTGAAGGGGAAGGCAGTTGCTTTAAGGTATCCATTCCAACCGGATTAACTCATCTCCCCCCCGAACAGATTGGATCGCATCAAACCCTAACCTCAACGGCAACAGATGTAACTGTCTATGTAGAGGAAGCATTAGGTTGGGTATCAGAAGAAGGGACAGGGGAACTCGGGGTCCCCTCTGGGGATAAGGGGCAATGGGGACAGGGGACTGGGAAAAAGCAGGGAGCAGGGGAGAAAAACTTCCTCAATTCCCAATCCCCAATCCCTAGTACCCAATCCCCAATCCCTAGTACCCAATCCCCAATCCCCCGCATTCTCCTGGTGGATGACAACGCGGATATGCGTGCCTACCTGAAGCGGTTGTTGAGCGAACGATGGCAGGTGGAGACAGCAGCCAATGGAGCGATCGCTCTGGCCCAAATCCAACAACACCCTCCTGACCTGGTACTTAGTGATGTGATGATGCCAGAGTTAGATGGGCTGCAATTGCTGAGAGCGTTACGGGCTGACCAACAGACCAAAAGTATTCCTATCATTTTATTGTCGGCACGGGCAACAGAAGATGCAACGCTCGAAGGTTTGACAACGGGAGCGGATGATTACTTGATCAAACCTTTCTCTGCCCGCGAACTGATGGCGCGGGTTGAAACTCATCTCCAATTAGCACAAATGCGCTTTGAGCGCTCCGCTAACCGCTTCAAGAATGAGTTTCTCTTGACCGTAACCCATGAACTGCAAGTCCCCTTGGCTACGATTCTCGGTTGGTCGCGCTTATTACAAAACAACTCGGTTGACCCAAAGACAAGGACTCGTGCGCTCAAGGCGATTGAGCGTAATGCTAAGGTTGAAGCCAAACTGGTGCAAGATTTGCTAGATATTGCTAGCATACTAGGAGGCAAGTTTCAATTACAGCTTCAAAAAGTCGATCTCCCGTCCCTAATCGAGGATGTTGTGACCTCGCTGCGTCCAACAGCTCGGACAAAGCAGATTCAACTATTTGAAACTTTGCTCGATCGCACAGCGACGGTCACTGTTTTTGGAGATCCTCCTCGTCTCAAACAAGTTATTGCTCATTTGCTATCCAATGCTATCAAATTCACCCCCGAACAAGGACAAGTCAACATTCGGCTAGAATGCTTTGGCTGTAATGCGGCGATCGCCGTTACTGATACTGGCATTGGCATTTCTCCTGATTTTCTCCCCCATGTCTTTGAACGCTTCACTCAGGCAGAGGTGCCCAGCCGTCATTCACCCGGAGGAGTAGGCATTGGGCTAGCAATCTCCCGTCTGTTGGTCGAATTACACGGCGGTACAATTGAGGCAGCGAGTCAGGGAGTTGGAGGAGGTACAACGTTTACCGTCAAAGTGCCGTTAATGACTTGTACCGAATTAAACAATTATGATTTACCATCAGCAAAGGCGTAAAGACGAGCCAGTGTGTTGCGGGGGTTTCCCCCCAACCCCAAAGGGGACCCCAAAGCCCCCCGTTGAAGCATCTGGCGTCGCAAAGAAGTCTGCTGAGGTTTTATGATAACTAATTTGCCGGACATATAGCGGTTTTCAGTTGGCTGCAATACATGAATAATAGTCTTGTGGAACGTCTGTCCCAGACGTTTTAGGTGGGCAAGATGCCCGCCCCACAAGAACTGTATTGGATTCAAGTGAAAAGCGCTATAATATTAATCCTTCAGTAAAGTACAATTGGCGTATAGATGGTCAAAAAATAGTAAAAATTCGGAAATTTTGTATTCTACAGCAATTTACAATGGAATATATCTTCGATCCACCGATCCCCGTAAAAATTCAAAAAATGAAAGAACGGGTGCGGTGGTTGCATCCGAGTCTCGTTCAACGACAAATCGATCAAACGAGTTTGGTCTTGGATGATGGAAACTCGGATAATCCAGAATTTTCCTTTATGGTTATGGGTGATACCGGTTCTAAGCCATCTTATGGGCAGCACCCACAACGGTTAATTGCAGAGTTAATGCTGGCTCAACGCAACGAATGCCGTTTTATTCTCCATACAGGAGATGTCATATATGTGGTAGGTTCCCATGAGTATTATCCGCAAAATTTTATTGAACCATTACGTGAGTTCCTAGTAGGAGGAGAAAACTATCAAGATATTGCTTACGATCGCATGACGTTTAGTACGCCGATTTTGCCAGTACTGGGTAATCACGATTACTACGATGTGCCGTTCATGTATGGCTTAATAGCAGGAACTACACTACCACTGCGACGCCTACTACGTTATAAAGATATAGAAATTGGCTGGCATGGTTCTTATCAAGGAAACGCATATGCAAGAGCATTTCTTGACTATCTCAAACACTTTTCCCCTGGCGATAAGTTAGAACGCCATTTAGACAGTCATTACACAGCTAAAACCGACACGGGGCGCTGTTTGCGTTACGAACCCGGAAAATTTACCCGCCTACCTAATCGGTATTATACTTTTCGTTATGGTGGGATTGACTTTTTTGCCCTTGACTCCAACACCTTCAATGCACCCTCTCCACTTCCAACCACAAAAGAGGGAGACACAGAACGCCGTAAGTTAGAAAAGCGCCGTCATGAAATAGAACGAGAAGAAACGCAAATTTTAGAAGCTTGTTCTCGCCTCAATCCAGATGTTGCCAAAGAAGCCGAACAACTCGATGCGCTCAAAAGTAAGTTGTACCAAATTGATGAAGTGAAAATTGATATCGAGAAACAACTAGAAGCTCATCAAGCACCGCCAGTAGACTTTGAACAACTGAACTGGCTCAAGCAAAGGTTAATTGAATCGTGGAATACTCAGGAAGTACGCGGACGAGTTGTTTACTTTCACCATCCACCCTACGTGACTGAAGCAAGCAAATGGCATCAAGCACAAACTTTAGCAGTTCGTCATCGCTTGCGTTGGGTGTTTGATGGTGTCGCTGAAACTGTAGGTTCTCTGACCAAAGGGCGTCCGGTAGTCGATCTGATATTAAACGGTCATGCCCATTGTTTGGAGTATCTCCGCACAACTGATACCGGACACGGAGATTCCCATATCCATTGTATTATTGCTGGTGGTAGCGGTCGCCGTCCCCGCCGTCAACGAGAGGAAGGATCGGAATTGATGGAAACTTTTGAAGATATAACAGGAAGTCATACTCGTAAGATTGCTGATTCATTTCTTTTTGTTGGTCGCAAAGGATACGACAATCGCAAACGACTTCCCTACTCTTTTGTACGAATAGACGTTTGCGCTGGTTCCCCAGCCAAGTTTATTATTAGACCATTTATCAAAGAGCGGTTTCAAGGAGAGTGGTACGATCGCGAACTAGAACCATTTGTAATCACCTGACCAGTGACCAGTGACCAGTAATCACCTGACCAATGACCAATGGCTAAAGTAAAATCTGTTTTTTTACCTTTGACTGTAGTTATTTTTGGAGTGTTATATTTTTGGGTGTTTGGCTTTAATGAAATCGCGATGCTGCAAAGCAGCCGCTACGCGAACGCGGATTCTGCATCATCCTCAGTTGTTTACGAACAACGGCGTCTTCATAATCCAGATGGAATTGGTAAATTTTATATGGGTCGTGAGATAGCTAAAGTCATGGGACACTTGGGGGCGGGTTGGTTGGAAAGACCAAGCCGGGAGGGTGAGGAACAGCCTAGCAAAGTGGTGAATGGTCTCAATCTCAAATCTAGCGATATTGTGGCGGATATTGGGGCTGGTACGGGTTACATGAGTTTTCGGATTGCACCTCTAGTTTCTAAGGGAAAGGTTTTGGCTGTGGATATTCAGCCAGAAATGTTGGAGATTATTGAGTTTTTTAAGCAAGAAAGGAAGATTACAAATATCGAACCTATTTTGGCGACTCTTAGCGATCCCAAACTACCACCAGAGAGCATTGATTTGGCTTTGATGGTGGATGCTTATCACGAGTTTGAGTATCCGCGAGAGATGATGGAAGGAATTGTTCGTGGGCTGAAACCTGGTGGTCGTGTTGTACTCGTTGAGTATCGGGGCGAAAACCCTTTTATTGCTATCAAAGCTTTGCATAAAATGACTCAGAAACAAGTGAAGAAGGAAATGCAATCTGTCGGTTTGGTTTGGCGGGAAACAAAAAACTTTTTACCTCAGCAACATTTTATGGTGTTTGAGAAACCTCTCTGATAGTTTTACCCCTCCCTAACCCTCCCCTTTTATAAGGGGATGGAACTAAATTTAAGTTTCTTGCTTCCCCCCTTTATAAGGGGGGATTAAGGGGGGTAAATCCAATGATACAGCGTCGAGAACGCGGTTATTTTTGTGGTTGAATGAGACTAGCACTTTTGTTTGTACTATCCCAAACAATCCATGCAAATTGGCTGTCTAAATCTGTTGTATTCTCTGTGACTTTGAAATATATCTTGTCTCCACCTCTGGTTTCTATGGCAAAGTCACCAGTTTGAGCATATGTTACCATGAAACCGCGATCGCGCAAACAATACATTGCCCAAGCTTTTAATGATTGCCTTTGCGGATCGTGTGTAATGGGAGGTCTCTTGATTGCCTCTTCTATGACTTGGTATGTCTTGGGATCGATCATTATTTGTTAGTGGTTAGTAGTTAGTGGTTAGTGGTTAGTGGTCATTTGGCATCATTCTTTCCCTCACTCCCTCACTCCCTCACTCTTCCTTATCTCCTATTGGATCGCAGCGAATCTCTATCATAAAACCATCGGGGTCGTAAAAGTAGACTCCTCTTCCTGTTGGACGAGTAACTGGTCCGTGGGCGATCGCAATTTGATTTTCTCCCAAAACTTCTACTGCGCGATCGAATAACTCAGGAGAGATGTCAAATGCCAAGTGATATGCTCTGGTAAAAGTTCGTTCTGGGTTTGGGTCTGGTGGTGGTAAGTCTGGTTCCCAAAATAAATCGAGGATAGTGCCATCGGGGGTGACAAAATTGGCTACTTTTCCTTGTGCTACTAAATCTATTAAAGTTGCAGGAACTTCATCACCTGTTAACTCGTGCAAGCCCAAAATGCCATTGTAGAATTGCCTTGACGCTTGCATATTATGCACGTTGAGGGCTATGTGATGTACTTGTCGCAGATCTCCTACATTTAGGGCGTTTTTAAGAGATTGGGAACTTGGTAGCATGGGTAGGCGAATTTGACTAGTTTAGACCGAAGTAGTTTGAGTTCATTTTACCATGCTATTGAGTGTAGCTAACTAGCAACCAGATTTTTAGGATTCCTTTTCATGTCTTTTGATTACTCGTTAGATTTTAAAAATATTGATTTCCGAAAAAATCCCGAACTCTATCGCGTTGGTAAAGGCGAACAGGGAGTGTTGTTGGTAGAACCGTATAAGTCAGAGATTCTACCTCACTGGCGGTTTAAAACTCCTGACATTGCAAGACAATCAAGCGAAAAAATCTACCAAATGTTTCTTGAATATTTGGAGCGAGATGATTTGGTTGGGGCTGATATGGCACGTAAGTTCTTACAGATGGGCTATACAAGATCGCGTCGCTATGCCAATCATAAGAGTGGAAAAAAATACAAAACAAATCCTCAAAAGGAAATTTCTCAAGAAGCTGAGGCTAAAGCTAGAAAAGATATTTTGCCAAATGAAGTAGACCCTGTTAAAGCTGAATCGGCAGCAATTTTTAAAGAAAAGTGGATGTTAGCAAAGAAGAATGAGAGATATTGTCAGTTATTGACAAAGCATAAAGCAATACAAAGTACATTAAGATAAATTTCTTACTGATAATACTTGTACTTACAAGTCAGTGCATATTCGTAGAAAATTGAAAATTTTCGTACAATACTTATTTGTTCATAACTACGCCTAAAGACTATACTTTCTAGAACAAAAATTAATTGATTGTATATACCCTTAGAACGGTTAAAACCTTATTTTGAATCGTTAGATTTGCTTTTGAGAACTTCAACAAATGAACGTTGAACCTTTTTGATTAAGGGAATAATTACTATGCAAGAAAGCAGGCAGGCTTCGGACAGACAGGGTGTAAATACTGATGCTACAAGGCAACCGCTACGCGATCGCGTGACTTCTGCTCAACCTGATATAGGTTCAGCAAGCACTAGTGTAGATACTGGATATAGAAACTATGATGCTAATCGCGTCAGTTCTACTCAACCTCATGCAGGTTCAGCAAACATTAACATAGATGCTGGTGTCTCTAAAAACAATGACGTTAACCGCGTCAGTTCCAGTCAATCCAATGTTCAAGCAGCTAACGAAGGTATGAATCCTATGTTAACTAGAGCATTAATAGGAGGACTCGTTGCCGGTACATTGGGGTCATTAATTGGTGCTTTTGCTGGTAAGAGAGTAGGTCAAGGCTTTAATACTGCAGCAAAAGGGATAGGAGTTGCTTCAAAGACTATAGGTGAAGGTCTTAGCCACACAGGGAAAGGTCTAGGGCAAGCCGTAAAAAGTATCGCTGAAGGAGCTACTGAAGCGATCGTAGGTGGTGCAGTAGATACTGCAAAGGGTGTTACTGAGGGAGCCACACAAGCTTTAGTAGGTACAGTAGATACCGTACAGAATACAGCTCGAGGTGTCACTGAAGTAGCCAAGCAAACCGTGGAAGGTACTGTAGACGCAATACAAAATACAGCGCAGGGTGTTAACCAAGCTGTACAAGGTGCAGCACAAGGAACAGCAGACGCAGTACAAAATACAGCGCAAGGTGTTAACCAAGTTGTACAAAGTGCGGCGGACACGACAAAAGATACAGTAAACCGTGCATCTGAGGGGATTAAGAAAACCACAGCAAATGCATCAGATGCGGTACAGAATACAGCACAAGATTTTAACCAATCTGTACAAAGTGCAGCAGAGAATGCATCGGTTGCTCAAAATCAAGGCGATCGCGATCGAGACCGCACAATTGCAGATAATCAGCCATCCAAAAATAATGAAGTGGAAATAGACCGTACACCAACGATCTACGTTTCAGCGCCAGACCCAGTAGAAGGGCTTAACGCTGCTCCAACTTTGTCTTCAGCAGATCCAGCTACCTCTAAAGAGACTGGGATGTTGATAGATACAGGTGAAAAAACTCCACTTGAGAAAGACATAATTCTACTTAACGATTACGACAAATAAACATCTGACATTCTAATGTCATTCATGTTTTTCATTACCAGTTATCAGTTCTTACTAAACGTGTACTGATAACTGTTAATTATTTACTAATTCAGTCTATTGTGGCATAAAGGAAATAATTCTTATGAATGGAAATCAGCAGGTTTTCGAGCATCCTAACGGTGAAGACAATACCGCTTTTGCGGGAGACCAACCTAATGCTTCTTATGAATCAGGTAAAGACTCGAACAATGGGTTATCTAAAATAGCGATTGGAGCACTCATTGGTGCTACGTTAGGTGCAATAGCTGGGGCTTTAACTATTAAGGGTACAGCCGAAAGGGTTAACCAAAGTGTAAAAAGAGCGGGGAACTCGGTCAAGAATACAGCCGAAAGGGTTAACCAAACTGTAAAAGGTGTGGGTGACGCAGTAAGTTCAATAGCTGATGGTGTTAACGATACTGTCAACGATGTAGGAGACAGCGTCAAGGATACTGCTTTGGGTATTAACGAAACTGTCAACGGTACTTTGTCTGCTGTTAAAGCTACAGCAATGAATGTAGGCGACACAGTTAATAACACTGTGAACATCGTCAAGGGTGCTGCTGAAGGTGTTAACGACAATATCAAAGGTACAGTGGACGTAGCCACTAAAGTAGCTGAGGATAATTTGCCCTCTGGGACTCAGGTGACCAATCTCCCCAACATACCCGGTAACTCTAACAACCAGACCACTTATATTTTAGTTCCAGTGGAGAACCAGAAATAAGACGTAGGGTGGGCATTGCCCACCTTATTTTTTGACAGTTCACGCTCTGGGCATTACTGAGAGATATATGTCTTCGGGTTATTAATGTCTTATCTAATGACTGTTAGATTAATTTTGAATTAAGAACGAGCTGCTTCAGTTGGAATCTGATACTACCTTAAGCGAGAGGAGAAAGTAATGATGAGCGATCGCAAGCAGCCTGTTGAGCACCAAGAAAAAGTTGACTATTCTGGTGGGAAGCAACGTATAGCTTATCGAGCAGCAACAGGTATCGGGGGTGGAATTGTTGGAGCAGCTATTGGTGGTTTGCTTGGTCGCCGAGTTGGAGGCTCTGTTGGTGGTGTAGTGGGTGCAGTTGCTGGTGCTTTGGTAGGAAAGGGTACGGCTGAGCGCGTAAATGCTACTGTAGAAGGCGTTGTGGGTGCAGCTAAAACTGTAGCTGATGCCGTTCAATATAATGTCAATGGTGTGGGAGATGCATTAAAAGACACAGTAGAGCAGGTCAAGCCCTCCATAGTAGGTGCTGTTGATACGGTAAAAGATACGGTTGACCGGGTGAAACCTTCTGTTGTCAGTGCTGTTGATGCAGTTAAAGATACAGTTGACCAGGTAAAGCCTTCTGTTGTCAGTGTTGTTGATGCAGTCAAAGATACAGTTGACCAGGTAAAGCCTTCTGTTGTCAGTGTTGTTGATGCAGTCAAAGATACAGTTGACCAGGTGAAGCCTTCTGTTGTAGATGCGGCTATTAATGCAGCCGGGGTTGTTAATTTTAGTGGAAATACTGAAGATGTCATATTTAAAAGTACCATAGAACAGCCCGATTCTTCTGTAGTTGTTGTAGAAGAAAACGCAAAAGGGCAACCTGAAGAGGTAAAGTCACCTGTAGTTAATGAATTTAAGAATATCACTGAGGATGCTGACCTCTGTGTAAATGACGGCAATACACTCAAAGAAACAGTAGAGCAGGTTAATACTTCTGTCGTTAGTCAAGTTGATACAGTAAAAGATATACCTGAAGATTTTTGGTACTCTGTAGTAAATACATCGGATGCTGTTGGGAAAACAATCGAACTGATTGAACCTCATGCAGTTGGTATCGATGCAGTTCAAAATACAAGCGACAACCCTCGAAGTCATGATGGTAATGAGTGGGTTAGTCAAAGCTTGAATAATTTACAACAGGCTAATAATTTTGAAGAAAATACTGAACCTACAAAGTTTGAAGAAAGACAAGAAGAGCACCAACCGCCTCAGCAGCAAAAAACTCAAGCACAATCGGAAAAAAGCCAACAATTTGCTGAAATCGGAAAATTTCTTATAGGTGCTGGGGTAATAGCTTTAGTTGGCACAATCTTATCATTGATTTCCAAACAAAATCTCTTTGCAATTAAATCCCCGGAATCTAGACAGGTAGAATCCAGTCAAAGTTTCAAGTCAGTTTCTGCTGCAACATCATCTCCAAAATTAAAAGAAGTTCCTATCGCTGATGGTTGGATTTTTTTGGGAAATGTCAATAATCACCCAGGTGCAGTATCGGTTGGGAAACCTTTAAGCGAAGATTTACAATCTACTGACTCTCGTGTTGTTCCGTCAGCAGGATCGATAGTTACTGTAACTGTTAAACCAGGAGTAACGTTAAGGAAAAATAGACCACAGTTACCTAACTTTAGTTATCAAGAACAAAAAGCTGTAGCTGTTCTTAAACCTAAAGAAAAGCTGAAGGTTCTTAAAGTGGAATTTGTACCTACTCCTAGTACGACTCAAACAACAAGAGTGTGGGCAAAAGTTTCTAAATGTGGTAACGACTGTAATTAAAAATTTTTAAACTACAGGAGCCGCTTTAACTATGGGATGTCAAAGGCTTACTCCTGCTAGTTTTTCCTCGTTAGCGATTCTAGTATAAATTATTACTCAGTAACTTATACCACGGTATTTTCGTCCTATTTCTTCTTCAGTTACCTGGCGTTTGGGAGCGGTTAATTCTCTTTGCTCGGTATCATTTAAGTTTTCATGATGGTTTTCTACTCGCTGCAAAAGTTTTTGGGTGGTGATGAGAATAACTAGGAGCAGCAAAAGCAAAACTTGCCAAGGTGCGATCGCCAAGCTTAAGGCAAAGCAGAGAGCTGCAAATATCCCCACGAAATACCCAATTTCGTCAGTACATTTTTTGAAGATGTAGCCACCTACCAAGCCGGTAAGTAGCGGAACTAAGAAAAACAAAGCCATTTTTCCTCACCTCTGGGTTCATAGCAGAAGCGTTAATGTGTGCATATTGGGGCTGTTGTCAGTAACTAGTGTGCCTTTTCTAACAGCTATTCAGTTTTAGCTCGCTCGCGTTACTCATAACAACAACGTATAAATACAAGATTCCGAATCTGTCTGTTAAACTAGCTTAACACTATCTTCTTGCGCTGATAAATATATTTAGCGTATGACTTTAAAAAAGTAGCGTTTTCCACTGCAACACCCGATGCTAAACATTCCTCAATCACTAGCTACCGAACTAGACCTTAAACCTTATCAGGTACAAAACGCACTGGATCTTTTGGCAGAGGGTGCGACAATTCCCTTTGTTGCGCGTTACCGTAAAGAACGTACTGGAGAAATGAATGAAGTTCAGTTACGTCAATTAGCAGATAGGTATTCTTACTTAACAGAATTGGAAGAAAGAAAATCCACAATCTTAAATGCGATCGCCGAACAAGGTAAACTGACTGACGAACTTAAAGAAAAGATAGAGTCCTGTTTGCAAAAAACAGAACTTGAGGATTTATACTTACCCTTCCGTCCAAAACGTCGCACGCGAGCCACTGTTGCAAAAGAAAAAGGGTTAGAACCGCTTGCAGAATTTATTAAGTCGTTAAACGTTAAAAATGGTGTCGCCGCTTCTTTGGATGAGGAAGCAGCAAAATACGTCTCTGAAGAGAAAGGTGTCAAAACTGTAGAAGAGGCGTTGCGCGGTGCGTCTGATATTTTGGCAGAAGAAGTGGCTGAAAAAGCAGAGTCGCGTTCTTATGTACGGGAATACCTTTTAGACGAAGGAGTGTTTGTTTCCCGTATCAAGGACGACCATCCAGAAGGCACAACTAAATTTGAAATGTACCGCAATTACCAAATGCGGGTCAAAAATATCGCACCTCACAATATGCTGGCATTATGTCGCGGTGAAGCTGAGGGGATCTTGTCTTTTGACATTTCTTTTGATGAAGATGTCGTTCTATCTTATTTGGAATCAAAAGAAATTAAAACAAAAGTCCGCGCTGTAAGGGACTTCTATCAAGCAATGCTTAAAGATGCTTTCAACCGTTTGATGAAAACATCTTTAGTCAGTGAAGTCGTTTCTGAAAAGAAAGCTTTTGCAGACATTGAGTCCATCAAAACATTTGAAGCTAATTTACGAGAGTTATTACTGTCTGCACCAGCAGGGATGAAACCTACTTTGGCGGTAGATCCGGGTTTCCGGACTGGGTGTAAAGTTGCTGTCCTCGACCAAACAGGTCAATTTTTAGAATATCAAGCAATCTTTCCCCATCTGTCAGCAAATCAGCGCGTAGAAGCTGCAAAAACTCTGAAAAATTTAATTGAGAAATACAAAATAGAGTTAATTGCTATTGGTAATGGTACGGCTTCTCGCGAAACGGATGAATTTGTTTTGGAAGTTCTGCAAACGTTGGATAGAAAACCAATTAAGGTAATCGTCAACGAGTCAGGGGCGTCTATCTATTCGGCGAGCAAAGTTGCTCTTGAAGAATTTCCCAATTTAGATATCACCGTTCGGGGAGCTATTAGTATTGGACGGCGCTTGCAAGATCCCCTTGCAGAACTTGTCAAAATTGACCCCAAATCTATTGGTGTAGGACAGTATCAGCATGATGTGGATCAAAAATTGTTGAAGAAAAAATTGGAAGAAACTGTTGAAAGTTGCGTAAATTATGTTGGTGTAGACTTAAACACGGCTTCTAAAGAACTTCTTACCTTTGTTTCTGGTATTACGTCTAGTGTTGCTAATAATATTGTGGCTTATCGCAACCAAAATGGTGTATTTAAAAACCGTCGCCAATTGTTGAAAGTTCCTAAGTTGGGACCAAAAGCATTTGAACAAGCCGCAGGTTTTTTACGCATTCGCAATGGTGAAAATCCCCTCGATAATACTGCAGTGCATCCAGAAAGTTACTCGGTTGTAGAAGCGATCGCATCGGATCTGAAAGTTCCCTTAACTCAAATTACCAAAATTGCCGAGCAATTGAAAAAAAACAATCTCAAAAAATACGTAACTGACAGCATTGGCGAACCAACATTACGCGATATCTTTAGCGAATTGGAAAAGCCGGGAAGAGATCCTAGAGCTGAGTTTAAGTATGCCACTTTCAAAGAAGGAATTAAGGAAATTACTGATTTGAAAGTCGGAATGGAACTAGAAGGGATTGTTACCAATGTTGCTAACTTTGGTGCATTTGTTGATATTGGCGTCCATCAAGATGGTTTGGTACATATCTCTCAATTAGCTGACAGATTTGTAGACGATCCCAAGAAAATTGTGAAAGTCGGACAAGTTGTGAAAGTCAAAGTGCTGGAAGTGAATGAAAAGCTGAAGCGGATTAGTTTGTCAATGAAAGCCGTTAAGCAGTAAATGTTTTTACTCCTTTCCCGTGTGGACCAAGGAGCGAAATTCATCGAGCTGACTAAACTCAGCTCGATGAATTTTTTTCTTCTGTCTGTTCCTAACATTCGCCTGACGAGCCGTGAATGAAGCTTGAGAACCAATAAAGTTAACTCCTTGTTCCATAAATTGAGCTTGAATCTCTGTGAATTGAGCTTGAAGCTTACAAGCCTGTTCTATAAGTATTTTAGATTGCGCTCGAATTGTAGTAGCTTTCTTTCTCCCCTCTATCATCTTAGTTTGTGTCGCTTTATGATTCGTAAATCTATAATTGACTGGCTTGCTTATTAAAGGTTTAATAGAATTTGATAATGTTTCTCGATGTTCTAACTGTGAAGGTGTGACCGTCAAATTACACAGAGTATCTAGTAGTTCTGCTAAAATTTCATTGCTAGACTTTTTACTTACCAAAAGTTTTTTTGCTAATTCTTTAGCTTCATCAAGCGATCGCCAAGATGAATTAGTTGCACCACATAAATCTACATTTGTCTCGTGCAACTCTTGGCGGATCTCTTGCAGTTCTGACTCTTTGTAATACAATAAATTCTTGAGTGTTTCTATTTGTTCGCACAAAAGCTCTACTCTATCTTCAAGTTCAGATGATTCGTTAAACTGAAGAGTTGGAAATTGTATAACTTGACTATCTTCCTGTTGAATTTTTGGAAATTGAGCAACTGTGCGATCGGATTGATTAAGTTTGATGAAAATTTGTTTTAAAATATCTATAAGAATTTCTAAAGAATCTAGACTATCAAATAGTAGGGAAAAATCCAGAGAATCGTCAGCCTCATTATTGTGTGATTCTAACTGTGAATCCCTTAAAAAGGTTGGATTTGTATTATTTACCGATTCCATGCGCTTTGGTAGAAACGTTCTTAATCTATTCTACTAGCATAATTACAGCAATTTTCACTCTTAATAGACCACAATTTGTGGGGCAGGCGTCCCCGCCCGCCCTCGAATGTACGGGCGTCCCCGCCCGTACATTCGAGGGCATAGTATGGTTTATTTACTTGAAAACTGCTGTAAGTATTACAAGTAGAATTGAACGAAATACTACCGTATTAACTACTAGGTGTTGTAGCAACGCTATCACCCGGTTTTGAAGGCCATCTGATAGTGAGAATAGTGCAGTCAGATTCAGCTATCCAAGAATGAGGTATGCCTGCACCCCAGAGAACGTAGTCCCCCTCACGTGACAATAAAATTTCCCTATCTTCAAGTTTGAGGCGAAATTCCCCATGAATCAGAATGGCAATAGTTGCTGCTTGGTTATTGACTGACCATTTAACTCTGCTGTCACCCACTTTATAATTAGCCCATTTGACTTCTAGCTCTTCTGTAGATCGGGGATCGTCAGTTGGGGTAATGAAGTGACCGAGGAACCATCCCCAGCGATTTGTACCTTCGCTTGCAGCGTTACCAAAAACAACTTCTGTCATTTGTCAAAATAGCGATCGGTAAAGGACAAAGGAGAAAGTGTAATTTTTTATCTTTCAGCCTTTATCCTTTGTATTTTATCCTTCAACCTTCCGTTGACTTGTGAGGGTATTGATAGCACTGAGGACTTCGGGTATTGCGATCGCAACTGACGCAAGCGAGCAAAGTGTTGCAATCTGGCAGTACGCACAAAACGCTTGATTCTCGCTCCATTCCTCACGAGCTAGTTCAAGGGCGGTAACTGCGTCAAACAGAAGTTTAGCACCCATTGCGATCGGCAACAATGGATTCTCTTGCGCCCGGTTCTGACCGCCAGCTCCAGCTAGCCAAGCTGTGATGGCATAATTGGTTATCGTCATCAGCCCATCAGGAGTCTCAAACCGACTGTATGCGTATTCAGATGCGTCAACTCTGTCTGAGTCAAAATATGGTATGGGTGGATCGGGTAAATGGCGAATAATTCCGGTCTGATAAAGCGAGACGAGAATTCTCATGGTAGCACTTACCATAGATAGACCAATAATCCATCGGCGACGCATTAAGTCGGGGGTGTCGCCGAATCGTAGTTCGTGACTCAGTTGTTCTGGATTCATAATATATTAAAGTTGATATTTGCAGTTAATAAGGCATTGATTGTGCCATTTTTTTGTGATTTTTTATAAAAATAATCTATTAATAAACTTCCCTACTTTTAAGTAGGGAAAATAATAAGTTATTGTTAAATATTGCTTTTGCAAATTTTAACTTACGCTCCTTTTTTCAAAATAATTTACCTACTTGTTAAAAACTTCTCTCTTAAGGAATGTATTTATCGGTCTGTATTTGCAATATCTTCTCATGCATTGCAAATACAAACTAATTCTTGACTAAATTGATTTTGAGGAATTACAAGCTCCCCGACTTCTTAAAGAAGTCGGGGAGCTTAGGAACTGCTCGAACTTAATCATCAAAACTTATTTATTCTGCAAATATTACAGGAATATGTATATCAAATTACAAGTTATTGTAATAACAAATTGACTTTAGAAAGAAACACAGTCAGTTCTTTAGTTAGACGTTGTTTGTTTTTTCTACAATTATATTTATTTAATGAAAGCTAAAAAATCACCAATCTCTCAGGAGCATTTATAAGAATGAGTAATAAATTGATAGTACCTCCCAAATTTAGTACACATCAAGTCGTCCGTTTCCTTGGGGGTGTAGGAACAATTTTATATTACCAACCGGATTCCCATACTTGGAAATATGCTGTTGAAATGTCAAAAGGTCCAGAACCAGAAATGGGGAGAATTGGTCCTGAAACCACAATTTTATTGCATGAAGACGACATTTATGAAACTATGAATTAATGCCTTTAAGACAAATACATCTTGCCTTACTGTACTGCTCCTCATATAGCCACTCTAAAAGCAAAGATTGCATCCCTCTTTGCCCTTAAATGAGTGGCTAGTTAGATAGTTTGTTTTATGCGATAAAGATGGAATAAGTTTTGCTTTAAAACAACTTAAGGATTGATAACCCCATAGTAAATGGAAGCAACAAATAGTAACGCTAAAATACTGATAATTAAACCATTACGTACTAAAGGATTAAGTGCAGCTTGGCTAGGGAGGGATTTATCTACTTCTATCTGCTCGATTAGTTCTGAGTTGTTTTCTTTTCGCTCGTTTGTAGAGTTGAACTTGTTATCTATCGAGCGCTCGTTACTCTCAATTCTTGTTGTTTGGATCTCTTGCGATCGCATAAGTTTTTTCGCTGTATTTTTAAGGATGACTTGCTGCTATAGTTCCAAATAATTACGACTTGCGACATCATACTTAAGGATTACTAAGCGTTGAGGATAGTTCTACTAAAAGACCTATTTAATATAAAGTAAAATTGTGAGGATAAACACATTATTTCTAACAATTAGATAAGATATAGCAATCCTAAATTATTTATAATAAAATTTAAGTACTGTAAGGTTGGCAGTGCCCACCACTCAAGCTTTTGGTAGGCATTGTATAAAGGCGAGACCCTCCTGAGGTAAGAGGTTAGTCAGCTAAGGAATAGCTATTATAAAACTAACTTTCATCTTATGAATTGCGATCGCTGGCAATACAGTTTGAAAATTAAATATTTTCTAGATCTTTCATTCTTCAATCTTCGAGCTTGAGTTGACAGGCAAAATAACCGTGAAAGTAGAGCCAACCCCTACTTGGGAAACTAACTCTATTTTTCCTTGCATGAGTTTTACTAACTGCCAGACAATTGCCAGTCCCAAGCCAGTACCATCCACTAAGTGAGTGACACTGTTGTGCAAGCGAAAGAAGGGATCGAAAATACGCTCTCGATCTTCTGGTGCAATTCCAACTCCTGTGTCACTGACTGAGATATGCCACTGGTTGTCAGATAGTATACCGTACCTTAACTTGATGCTTCCCGACTCTGTATAACGAATTGCATTGCTGAGAAGATTTGTGACGATTTGTTGTAACCTGAGGGGATCGACGACTACTGTTTTGGGTAGGTCTGAAGTAGAGCGATCGGATAAATTGCAATCAACGACTATCTGTAGCTTTTTTGCACTAGCGAGAGGCTCCAACATTTTAACCACATCCTCAATGGAAGAGCATACATCTGTTGGCACTGGATGCAGTTTCATCTTCCCAGCCTGATACCGCGAGATTTCTAGAGCATCGTTGATTAGGCGGAGTAACTGTCTGCCGTTACGCACGACTCGCTCAATATGTTCGAGATGGCGAAAAGCACTCTCAGCCCCAGTATTCTTTTGAGAAGCTCGCAAAATCAACTCCGAATATCCAATAATTGAATTTAGAGGATTTTTGAGTTCGTGAGCAAGATGAGAAAGGTTTTCCTGATTGGCTTTAACCAAGCGAGTCAGTTCCTGATTGGTTAATTCTGCCTGACTTTGTAGCTGCTGTAGTGCCTGCAATCGCTCTTCCACATAACTTTTAAAGCACTCACCAATAGCTTCGTCGATAGTTTCGTCAATCGCTCTATGAACTCGCATGACTTCTCGAACTGTACCGTTTACTAAGTCTGCTTCTAGAGTAGACAAGATGATTTGGCGTAGCAGACGATACTCGCGTGCAATTTCTTGTGGAGTGAAACCTTGTGCAGCACGTAAAATGCCATGTTCGAGACTGTTTTGCACGATAGACTGAATATCGCTGTCCTGGAATTGAGAAAGCACGGTTGTCATTGCTCTGAGAACATCGGGAAGGTGATTCCGTATAGCTGAGCGCGATAAATTATCGGTACTTACAATTTGTCGATCTAGGCGAACTGCTTCAACCCAGTTTTTGACGATGGTATCTATTTTCTCATCAAACAACTGACTAAAATTCATTTTGATTATGGTACAGGGGGGGAGTGAATCGAAAAACCCTCTTGGTTTAATTTTAACCAGCAGTAAATCAAAACTCATACGACTTTCACAACAAAACTCTCAAGATTTTGTATTCAAAGCTACAAGCTAACTTAACATTCAGCCCTTCTTTAGGTAGAAGCTTAAACAATATCATAGAATTAGAGTGTTAGATAGTAAAAGGTAGATTTGGTGAAGTCTTACTCTCGATCGATAGCAGGAATAATAGATAATTTTCCTTACGATAGTAGCTTCTAATTTTCAAAGTTCCCAAGATAGAAATTGGGAGCTTTCTTTGTAATATTAATACTTAACTATTAACTATAGCAATCCTATCTGATTGGTGAACAAATCTCAGTACTGTAGGGTGGGCATTGCCCACCAACGTGATAATGGTGGGCAATGCCCACCCTACTCAATACTGCAAGGGCTGAGAAAATTGTCGCGTTAGACAAGCAGGGGGTGCAGGGGTTGCAGGGGGTGCAGGGGAGGAAAAAACGGCTTAACCGACTTAACTATTAACTATAGCAATCCTATCTGATTGGTGAACAAATCTCAGTAGGGTGGGCATTGCCCACCAACGTGATAATGGTGGGCAATGCCCACCCTACTTGTATTTACAGTTACGAAGTCAGTTAATATTAACTAAACTTATATCTGAAAAGATAATATATCCATTGATAGAAGGTTAAAATCTAAAATTAACAGTAACTTTTTAAATAAACTAGGTAAATTAAATAAATTTTTTTAGCTAGTTTTTGCCAATTTATTCCAGAACAAATTTATCAAAATCCAAAAGAAAATTTATGACAATAAGCATTATTGTTCACGGCGGAGCAAAAACAATTTTAAAAGAAAAAGTAGACGCGAACAATGCAGGCTGCTTGGCAGCAGTGGAAGCAGGTTGGGCAATACTAAACCAAGGAGGTAGTGCTGGAGCAGCTGTTGAGGCAGCGATTCGCGTTCTTGAAGCAGACCCTACATTTAACGCTGGTTTTGGTGCAGTTCTCAACACTCGGGGAGAGGTAGAGCTAGATGCAGCAATTATGGAGGGTGCTACCCTAGGCTGGGGAGCAGTCGCTGCAGTTCAAGGTGTGCGCCATCCTATCTCAGTAGCGCGTAAGATTATGGATAAAAAACCAATGCTCCTTGTAGCGCGAAGTGCAGAACGCTATGCCGCAGAAAATGGAGTCGAAATTTGTGCAAAAGAAAACTTAATTGCTGATGAGCAACAGCAACAATGGGAGGAAGAGCAAGAAGTTATCGATCGCCCCAACACTATTGGTTATGTAGCTTTGGATAGCAATGGGACTTTAGTTGCTGGGACCTCAACAGGTGGCACTACAAATCAACCTGCAGGTCGCGTTGGTGACACTGCAATTGTTGGTTCTGGCTTATATGCTGATAATCGATTTGGTGGGTGCTCAACAACAGGAGATGGGGAGTCGATTATTCCAGTGGTTTTATCTAAAACTGCCATTGATTTCCTTGCTCGAGATAGACACCCAGACGAAGCAGCGCAGATGGCGATTGACTTTTTAGCCTCTAGAGTTTCAGGAGAAGCAGGCTGTATTCTTTTGGAGCGCCAGGGACGAGTTGGTTGGGCGCATAATTCATCTGACATGGCTTGTGCTTACATGACTGAGTTACAAGACAAGCCGACTACATTTACAACAAAATATGCTCAAAAACCTACTTTTTCAAGAGTTTGAGATAGTAAATTGGCAAAAACCTCAAGATTTGTTAATTTTAAAAAAAATTGTCAAATTAGTCAAAAAATTTGTCAAGATTAAGAGGTGTGTATCTATACGTGACAGAGCCAAATGACAGAGCCACTCTTTGAGCCACTGACACCATATCTGGCGATCCAAAAATATCTTGAGGTTTTAGAGTCAGTCCAGAAAGCTTTAGGTATTGAATCTGTCAGCGAACCCAAGCAAGTCCTCGAACCAGAGCTTGAAAACGAGTTAATTGAGTTAGAACCTGTAGAACCCGCTCTGGAAATAGGATCGAGTAGAGTAATCCCCCAACTTTTTTGTGGAAATAACACTTGGACTGCTGAGCAACAAACAGAGCAAAAGAGTTATTTAGCACAGTTAAAGACAGAAAACATAAAGATGAGAAATGAAAATCACCAAAAATTTCTTCAGTCTCAAGCTAACTTTGCCCAAACTCAAGCATTGTTTGCAGATAATCAAGCCAGATTTCGCTCTAGAGGGCAGAAGAAAAGTAGGTAACAATCTTTGAAAAGTCAGTAGCTAGGTAAGAAAAAAAATAACTATGTAAAGGTATGTAAACGCGCTAAAATCCTTACAAATAACGAATGACTAATGACAATCCTGACTAGTTAGCTTTATTTGGGACAATTGAAGTTGTATTAAATTTTTTTAAAAGCCTGGACTAATAGTTGAGGCTTGAAATAAGCTTGTGGGACTTTGGTAAAAATACGATGCCTAAGATTGACGGTTTTAAAGAGCTCTAAATTAGGTGCCATCTCACTACTACCAAGAAAGAGGAAACCGTTATCCTTGAGGCTAAAGTAAAAGCGTACAAAGGTTCTACTTTGTGCTTCTTGACTAAAATAAATCAATGTGTTGCGGCAGACTAATAAGTCAATCCGAGGTATTGGAGTGTTGTGAATTATATCGCGCTCTTCAAAGATAATGGAGCGGCGTAAGTCACGACGGAAAACATAATGGTTATTGACTAATTCAAAATACCGATTCAACAGAGACATGGGAAGATTTTTGACTTCGTGACTGGGATAAATACCTTGTTTGGCTTGGTTCAGTGCCTTTTCACTTATATCGGTACCGTAAATTCTTACCCTTTGAAGAAACTGTCGTATTGCAAGGTTTTCAGCCAAAATCATGGCTAAAGTATAAGTTTCTTGTCCAGAAGCACATCCTGCACTCCATACTCGAATAGGTTCATCAGGCAACTTACTTGCAATGATTTCTGGAATAATCTGGCTGCTGAGACAATCCCAATCAGCTTTATCCCTGAAAAAGCTAGTTACACTAATCTTGAAGGCATTGATAACGTGAGTCACTTCTTCTGAATGCTCTTCTAAATAATCTATGTATTCTCTAAAGGAGCCAATAGATATTTGTCGCATTCGGTAACAAATTTGACGCATTAAGCTGCAATGCTTATAACTGGTGAAATCAAAATTGTGTTTTTGCCTCAAGTACTCCAGTAATGCCTCAAAATCATCTTGCTCTGGTCGTGAAGACATTTGAGTTACCATTTATTCGTATACACTACTTAGATAGCGATCGCAGATAGATGCTGATATTACTACTTCTTGGCACTGTACATTACAGGTAAGGGGCAACGAATTACGCTCTTACAAATAAAGTGATATAGTTATTTATGTTTTGGCACATAAATAACTATATCACTTGTAAAACAAATACAACCAAAGTTTATATTTGTTTAAATAAATTGATTTTCCTTCAGCCTGTGTAGGTAAGCGTTGTTTGGACACCTGTAATCTCTAGGTTTGACTAAAAAAATCTCCCTCTGACCGCAACATTAGAGGGAGAAAAAGCAAAAAAGTTTGGAGGACATCTAAAATTTCAATAAAATTAAACAGTAGTTATAGTCAATAGAAATAAGATGACAATTGCTTGTTAGCAAAGTGTTAGAACTATAGCAATCTTATTTGTTTTGTGAAATACACGTAGGGCAATGCCCACCATACATGATTTAACATTGTTTATAAATGATTTAGGATTGCTATAGTGGTTAGCGAGCTTTTTATGATTTAGCCATAGGTAATACAACATTTTTTTAGAGGTTGTTTGAAAAGTGGTCTGTTGTGATTTTAATCACATTACTACCCCCCTTAGTCCCCCCGATGTATTGGGGGGAAACAAGAAAAATCTGGTTCCCTCCCCTTTCCAAGGGGAGGGTTAGGGTGGGGTAAAAAATATTTGATACATCAATCATGACTTTTCAAACATCCTCTTAAACTTTGTGATGTATCTAACCTAATTATTCACTAAAAATCATTTATTTGTAGCCTATCAATAGAAGTATATTGGAACATGAAATAGGTAAACAAGACTTGTATTTAAAATTACATTTTACATTCAAAACAACACCTTCATTTAGATATATCAGCAGATAATCAATCGCTTTCGTTAGTTAGAGGTAAAAGGAATTCTATTTTTTTAACATGGTGTCCAAAGTCAGAAAACTGGTATTAGCTTTCTACAAAACTTGGAGTCATAAAATATGGAAAACGTTACGGCAGGGAATTTGACAGAGCGTTATTGTGCTCTAACAGTTGGAATTCTCTTTTTGATTGTGGGTATAGCTGGGTTTATACCTGGTTTAGTCTCAGTACCTGGAACAGACATATCCCACATCTCGCTTGACGCAACAACAAGCCCATATGCTAAAGGATTTGGCTATATATTTGGCTTATTCCCTACTAATTTCTTGCATAACCTTGTACGCTGTTCTGTTGGATTATTAGGAATTGCTTCCTATTTCAGCGCGAGCAGTGCCCGTTTATTTAATGTCAGTTTTGCAGTTGCTTATACTGCACTCGCCATTATGGGATTGCTGCCTTTTGCTATGACAACATTCGGTTTGATGCCACTGTTTGGTAATAATGTTTGGTTTAATGCTTTAGCAGCCCTAGCTACTGCCTACTATGGCTTTATTATCCCAGCTAAGGTCAAGGGTGTAAGTGTATCGCACAATCTTTAGTCCATAATTCGTAAAGGCTCGTCATGACGAGTCTTTACCACATCCTCTAAGATAATTTCGGAAAAATAGCTCAAATCGCCAGAAAAAATTTCCCTCTTTCAAGGAGGACGTATAAATTTAGTGAGTCCTTGATGCATCACTCATTTCTCATTTCTCCTTGACTTTACTAAACAATTATCTTTTCAAAGGTGTAAAACTTTCTCACCGATTTAGAGATGAAGTTGAAGAATTTGATTGAATTTCCTGTCCTACTTCTCGTACCAGCCACTGGCACCGTCTTTCATTAGGTTGGTTGTAATTAATTGCCATTGTGAAGGTGCGGGATTGAACGCTATTGTTGCGGAAATCTACAACAGCTTTAATATAATTTCCTCCTGCAAACGCAGTCCATTCCAAGGCATTACGGGCATAATCGCGATCGGGAGTAAAGCGCACTTTATATCTGACCCATTCTGGTGAATCATCAGGGCGGACAAACAACAAATCTTGAACAATGTCTGATACCCGTTCTAAGTAATCGGCGGACATAAAGCTACAACTATTAGGAGTGTCACCCTTAACTAATGCCAAGTAAGCTCGTTCTCTAGAAGAATCTACTCGTTGGGCTTGCACTTTCAAGTTGGAACACACCATTAAAGTCATAGGTAATATCAGGAAAATAGCTTTTTTCATAGTTCAAAATTTTACATAAATATTAATTAATAGCTCACAAAGCATAACTCATCTATTAAGATTCAAAAATATCTTGAATCTTTTCAACTCTACCATATAGCTAATTCTAATTTTCCTTAAGGAAGAGCTAGCTTTAATTTAATTAGTGACGAAAAATACAAAAATTCCAACAGAGAATTAAGGTCTTGAGGTGAGATAAAGCTGCTCTGTATAGAGCACTACATAATAAGCTTTATCCCTTTTGAATGTGGGTCTATTAACGACTTAAAGTCAAAATAGAAATATGCACGTTTACTACTTTTTGAAGCAGCTAAGTCACCTACAGCCTCTATAAACAATAGAGGCTTTTTTGTTTTGGCAATAACACTCGTTTGTAATTGTGCTGTCTTCGCTATTGAATTTCCAGTTCCCTCCCCAATCTATCGGTCTGGGTTAGGGTGGGGTAAAACTAACGCTAGAACTTTGATTTGTAAGCTATTACAGACTTGTGTATACACCGTAGTTTTTTAAGCAGAGTTAGGAGGGATATTGATACAACAGTAGACTTTACAAACATTCTCTAAGTAAAGAACTAATGTGTTTCTCAATACCGCAAGTTTTAATAGAAAGATTAAGGAGGCAAAGACAATTATGTTATATCGGTCAGGGAAGCATGATATACATTACAATCAAATAAGTTTTCAAAACTTAACTGGATTGCAAGTACTTGTCATAGATGATAATGCTGACTTTCGTAAGTTAATAACCTTAATTTTGGAAGAATACGGCATTACGGTAATGACAGTAGCATCTGCTAATGAAGCTATTGAAACAATCAAAAAATTTACAGTAGACCTTTTAATTATCGACATTGTTATGCCAAATGAGGATGGTTTCTCATTAATTCGTAAAATTAGAACTCTTATGATTCCTAAGAAACGGTCAATCCCTGCTATTGCGTTAACTGCTTTAGATATAGATGCAGGGGATCTCCTCGCTCTCGTATCTGGATTTCAGCTCTATTTGAATAAACCAGTAAATTTTACATATCTAGTAGAAAAAATAGCACAGCTTGTAGATAAATGTGCTTCCTACAATAATAAAAATCCCTTTCTAACTTAACAGCATAGAAAGGGAGGATTACTAAAGGTCAGAGGATTTTAAATTCTTAATAGGTTCAACCGAATTTCCCGGCGGTTGAGGCAATGAGGAAGGCAGCGTAGGTTAGGATGTAGCCAACTGTGAAGTGAACTAGACCTGTTAACCAACCTTGAACGATGGATAAAGCAACAGGCTTATCTTTCCAGCGAACCAAGTTCGCCAAAGGAGTACGCTCGTGTGCCCAAACTAGAGTTTCAATTAACTCTTGCCAGTATCCACGCCAGCTAATTAGGAACATGAAGCCAGTTGCCCATACTAGGTGTCCGAAGAGGAACATCCAAGCCCAGACAGAGAGGTTGTTCATACCATAGGGATTGTACCCGTTGATCAACTGAGCGGAGTTTGCCCAGAGGTAATCGCGCAGCCAGCCCATGAGGTATGTAGAAGACTCGTTGAACTGAGCTACGTTACCTTGCCAAATACCTAGATGCTTCCAATGCCAGTAGAAGGTGACCCAACCAACAGTGTTGAGCGCCCAGAAGATAGCGAGGAAGAAAGCTTGCTCCCAACCGGAAGTTTGACACGTACCGCCACGACCGGGACCATCACAGGGGAAGGTAAAACCAAAGTCTTTCTTGTCAGGCATCAGCTTTGTACCACGGGCATCCAACGCACCTTTGACACAAATCAGAACAGTTGTGTGTATACCTAGTGCGAAGGCGTGGTGTACTAAGAAGTCTCCAGGACCAATGGTAAGGAACAAGGAGTTAGTACCATTGTTGATAGAATCAATCCAACCAGGTAACCAAGGCGCACCAGCTAATGAAGCAGCGCTATCTGAATTAGACAGCAGAGTATTTAAGCCATAAAGAACTTTACCGTGAGAAGCTTGAACGAATTGAGCAAAAACCGGTTCAATCAGAATTTGCTTTTCAGGAGTTCCAAAAGCCACCACTACGTCATTATGGACGTACAAACCTAGAGTGTGGAAACCCAAGAATAGGGATACCCAACTTAGGTGAGAAATAATTGCTTCTTTGTGCTTGATGACCCGATCGAGTACGTTGCCCTTGTTTTGTTCTGGGTCGTAATCACGTACCCAGAAGATTGCGGCGTGGGCAAAAGCACCAACCATGAAGAACACAGCGAGATACTGGTGGTGGGTGTACAATGCTGCCTGTGTTGTGTAATCCTTTGCTATAAAGGCATAGGGCGGCATGGCGTACATATGCTGAGCCACCAAGGAAAGAGCAGTACCTAACGCCGCCAAGTGTATGGACAACTGGAAGTGTAGGGAGTTGTTGTAGGTGTCGTATAGACCTTGGTGAGGTAGGTTAAACTGTCCTTCCGTGCGGATGCCAAAGAAGTTTCTAGCGTTGAGCATCTCTTTGATGCTATGACCGATCCCGAAGTTAGTCCGGTATTGGTGACCGGCAATGATGAAAATGACTGCGATCGCCAAGTGGTGATGCGCCATATCCGTCAACCATAGGGATTCAGTCTGTGGATGGAAACCACCCAAAAACGTCAGAATCGCATTTCCCGCACCTTGTGCCGTCCCAAATATATGGTTGGGTGAATCTGGGTTAAGAGCGTAAGCACCCCAGTCGCCTCTCCAGAAAGGAGCCAAACCAGCTGGGTGGGGTGGAGTCGTGAGGAAGTTATTCCATCCGACGTGCTGTCCGCGAGATTCGGGGATAGCAACGTGAATCAAGTGACCAGCCCAAGCTAAAGAACTCACACCAAACAAACCTGCTAGGTGGTGGTTCAGACGAGGTTCAGCACTCTTGAACCAAGACAAGCTAGGACGGTACTTGGGTTGTAAATGCAACCAACCAGCGAACAAGAAGACTGCTGCTAACAGTAAGAGGAACACTGAACCTTGGTACAGGTCATTGTTCGTCCGCATACCAATGGTATACCACCAGTGATAAACACCAGAGTATGCAATGTTAACGGGATTGGTAGCACCACCTTGGGTAAATGCTTCTATTGCTGGTTTACCAAAGTGAGGG
>NZ_BAACAP010000172.1:0-49413 GCF_045865695.1 Scytonema hankhaensis NUACC26 | reverse complement strand
ATCCAAAATCCCTCAATCTAAAATCTAAAATCCAAAATCCAAAATCTTAATATGCGTGTATTAGTCACAAGCAGTGCTCGTTTTGCTATTCTAAAAGATGGAACACTATGGACATCCGATCCATCTGTATCCTACAAATTTTGGTCTCGATATCTAGATGTATATGATGAAGTTCATCTGCTAGTACGTGCAACAGCACATGACGTACCACAGCCCGGATGGAAAATGTCATCAGGTTCTGGAATCAAGCCAGTACCACTCCCTAATTATCGTGGTGTGTGGCAGTACGCTAAAAATTATCATCGCGTCAAACAGATTATTCATGAAGCCATAGCCAATGTAGAAGCCGTACATTTGCGGATACCTTGTGAAATTGGCGGAATGGTTCAACATTCTCTAGAAAATTCAAGACCTTATGGTGTGGAAGTGATAGGGGACCCGTATGATGTTTTTGCACCTGAGGCTTACAAACATCCTTTGCGTCCAGCTTTTCGTTGGTGGTTTACCAGACAATTGCAGCAACAGTGCCAGCAAGCCACAGCTACTGCTTACGTTACACGAGAAGCTCTTCAACGCCGATACCCTCCTAATGCCGAGGCATTTTCTACTCATTTTTCCAGTATTCATTTGCCAACTTCAGACTTTGTGACTGAATCGCGATTGTCTTGTCCAGTTGCGCCTTATACCCTCATATCCGTGGGTACATTAACTCAACTCTATAAAGCCCCTGATATAGTCATCGATGCGATCGCTATTTGCGTTCAACAAGGATTAGATCTGCAATTAGTTTGGGTAGGAGATGGCAAATACAAGCAAGAACTTGAAGCAAGAACTCAAATGAGAGGCTTAAGCAAGCGAGTCAGTTTTTGCGGTCAATTAAACAGTAGAGAAGAAGTAATTAAGCAGTTAGATCGAGCCGATCTTTTCGTTTTGCCATCTCGACAAGAAGGCTTACCCAGAGCCATAATTGAAGCAATGGCGCGAGGTTTACCTTGCATTGGTTCTTCTGTAGGAGGCTTCGCCGAACTACTACTTCCGGAGGAAATAGTACCTCCAAACGATGTAGCCAGTTTAGCAGCCAAAATTTCCGAAATTTTAGTAAACCCACAACGCATGGCTGTGATGTCAGCCCGCAATTTAGAAAAAGCTCAAAACTATAGAGATGATATCTTACGCCAGCGTCGTATGAAATTCTATCAATATGTACGCGATCGCACGCAAGAATGGCTGACCTATCAATCTTACCCTCAACCTGAAATCACCTGTCTCTAACTCTTCCTCATCCGCGTTTGTCCGCTACAGGCTGCGGTTCACATTCAAACAGGAGCAAAAACAATGTCTAAAAACATTAAACTACTCCACATCACTACTGTCCCCGAATCATTAAACTTTTTCAAAGGGCAAATAGCCTACATGAAGGCACAAGGAGTTGAAATTCACGCCCTATCCTCTCCCGGATACCTTTTAGAAGAATTCCGCAAGCGCGAACAAGTGCCTACATATGCAGTCACCATGCAACGACGCATAACTCCATTAAAAGACATCCAATCTATATTTCAAATATGGCAATACATACAAGCTATCAATCCCCATATAGTTCATACTCACACTCCTAAAGGTGGTCTGTTAGGAACGATCGCTGCTTGGCTTGCAAGAGTCCCTGTTTGTATTTACCATGTTCATGGTTTACCAATGATAACAGCTAAAGGTTACAAACGCTTATTATTGACTTGGAGTGAAAAAATTTCTTGTCTGCTTGCATGCCAAGTCATTAGCGTGAGTCACTCAATTCGTGAAGTTGCTATCCGCGAAGGTCTTTGTCCGCCAGAAAAAATCAAAGTTTTATTGAAAGGTAGTTGCAACGGTATAGATGCGCTAGATTCCTTTAATCCGGCAAATTTACCTCTCAATACCCGTCAAGAAACGCGCAAAAATTGCGGTATTCCAGAAGATGCCATCGTTCTTGGATTTGTAGGTCGTTTAACCCGAGAGAAAGGAGTAGAAGAATTAGTCAGGGCATGGCAAATCTTGCGAGAAGAATTTTCTAACCTGCATTTACTTGCTGTTGGCTATTTTGAAGCCCAAGATCCAATATCTACAGAGATAAAAAAACTACTTCTAAGCGATCCGCGCATTCACATGACAGGAAGGATGAGTTATGTTCCGCCATTCTATACCGCAATGGACATTTTGGCTTTACCAACTTATCGAGAAGGATTAGGCGAAGTTCTTCTAGAAGCATCAGCCATGAAATTACCTATAGTCGCTACTGATATTCCAGGCTGTGTGGATGCTGTAGAAGATGGCTACACGGGGTTGCTAGTACCACCTCGCGATATTGAGGCATTAGCCAGGAAAATTCGGCAATATATCCAGAATCCTCAATTACGCTATCAGCACGGAAATGCGGGACGCGATCGTATTTTACAAAAATTCCGTCAAGAAGCGATTTGGGAAGCTCTTTACCAAGAATATTTAAAACTTTTACCTCCCGATTCTGTACTAGGTATCGAAGAAGAGATGGTACTGCTACATTCCAAACTTTTGTAAGTTACAGAGGTTGCATCAATGACTACTGAATATTTACCAGGTGTTTATTTCTCCACACATAGCAAAATCATCAAGTCTTTATTAGACAGAGTTCTTGCAGCCATTGCATTATTAGTTCTTGCCCCACTGATGCTGATACTAGCAATCGCCATCTACATTCAGATGGGTCGCCCAATTTTCTTCACCCAACCCCGTCCCGGTAAAAACGCCCGTATTTTCACCTTCTATAAATTTCGGACAATGATAGACCATCGGGATGCAAAAGGTAATCTTCTTCCTGATGAAAAACGCCTAACAGCATTTGGACAACTTCTCCGGAAAAGCAGTTTAGACGAACTCCCTCAACTCTGGAATGTTCTTAAAGGAGACATGAGTTTTGTCGGTCCTCGACCATTATTAGTCAGATACCTTGACCGTTACACACCCGAACAAGCACGTCGTCACGAAGTCAAACCAGGTATCACGGGGTTAGCACAAGTTAAAGGTCGTAACGCTATCAGTTGGGAAGAAAAATTTAAACTTGATGTTTGGTACGTAAACAATTGGAATTTATGGCTAGACTTAAAAATTCTTTATTTAACAGTCTTTAAAGTTTTACAACAAGAAGGAATTAGCCAACAAGGCTACATTTCATCAGAAGAGTTTAGAGGTCAATTACAGGAGTGACCAGTGAACAGTAACCAGTGAACAGTGACCGATGAATAGTGAACAATGGTGTTTAGATAACTAGACTATGCTCTTGTGGTACGGGCGTCCTCGCCCGTTCTCTTGAATGCACGGGCGAGGACGCCCGTACCACTCAATAGAGTCCATTAACAGGAAAATTACTGTAAACGCAACGCACCATTTATTTGTGCATGAGACAAAAAATATTTATGCAAAACCTTGCTCTATTTATCGGAACAATAGCCATAACTACAGCCTTATGGCTTAGTAGTATGTTACCAACTGTATCCTCAAAAACAGTCAGAACAGTCATAGACAATGAAAGAGGATTATACTACGTATTTCCCCACGATAAAGATTGGAAAAAAGTTGGTGCTTACATAGGTTTACCTCATTATGAGGATATTTTTTCCGCTATGAATCCCGAAGCAATTAAAGGGATTCATGGACGTTTTCAACATTTCCATCCTCAAGATGAAAAGGACTATGTTTATTTTCCATATGCTGAGTTAAAAAAATATGAATTGGATGAGTTAGCTCAACGCCGTCCTCCTCTTTGGATAACTGCCACTTATCAAGGTAAGAAAAGACCTGTTATTTTTGAGTGGCAGTCAAAAGAAAAAGCACAAGCAGTCAATATTGGCGACCAACGCTACATTGATTTTTTTATTAAAAACTATGTCCGTGACAGACTTCAAAAAGGTTCCTATCAAAATTTGTGGGTGGGATTAGACAATTGCGCTTTTATTTATAATCTTTATGGGGTATTTGATGACAAAAATAATTATAATAACAAAATAAAATGGGATCGACCATTTCCACAAAACGATAAAGAATTTATCCAAGCTGTTGAATATTTCTTTAAACGTTTAAAAGAAACATCGCCAGATATTAAAATTATTTGTAATGAGGGAAGCATTTATGATGAAAGCCTGTATAAAGAAATATTTGCTCATACTGACGGAGTACTTCTAGAAGATTTCCTAGGCGAAGTTTATAATTCCGATAGCGCTTTGACAAGATTAAGAACTTATCGTTCTTACCAGCGAATGCAAAATTTTTCAGCTAATAAATTACAAATATATCAACCTAATACGCGGAATAAAGATGAACTGATTCACAATATGTATCTTGCTTATTTAATTTTTGGAGGAAAGAACCGATTTTATAGTGGAGATGACGGTCACAGTCTAGAAATCGATCCAAAACGTTATGCAAAAATTAAGAACCTACTTGGTGATTCTATAACTCCCGCACAAGACAAACAAGAATTCGGTAAAAGTGAAGGATATCGTCTTTATTGGAGATTTTTTGAGGGAGGAGTTGCTTATTTTAATTTAACCGGAAAAACTCAAGCAATAAATTTAAACCAGGGTAAGAAGTATTTTGATGAATATAGCAATTCTATCAAACAAGTTTCAATTAAAGATAAAGAAGCAAAATATATACTTTTCTCTTCCGAAAATCGAACTGCAAAACCTATATTTTATCCAATTAGAGCAATAACTGTGGCTGGTTCAGTTTCTGTTGAGATCGGTACAATGACACCAAATGCATCTATTCGGTATACTCTTGATGGTAGCGACCCCAATCAAAACTCTCTACTCTATACCAAACCTATTAAACTCACTAAAAGTACAGTGGTGAAAGCTAAAGCTTTTGGCTCAAATTTACAGGAAAGCTTTGTTTCTACAACCTTTTATAGTATTACAGATAAACAACCGTCTGTAGAATTTCATCTGAGTAGTAACAGTAGCAGTGAATTTCTTAAAGCTGATTACCCATTAGTATCTCTCAGTCATATTTCAGCAAAACCTATTACAGTTAATTATTCTGTTATAGGAGGAACGGCTACGAGTAATGAAGATTATAAGTTACTTTCTGGAAGTCTCATATTTTTACCAGGAGAAAAGTATAAGTATTTTTCAATTGATATTAGAGATGATAAAAAATTTGAAAAAGATGAATCGATAGAGGTATCGCTTTCTCAACCTAAAAATGCTTACTTAGGATACAAAAAAGTGTATAGATACACTATTCAGGATAACGATAAACACTCGTTCAGTAAAAGTAAGTTACTAACATCAAAAAGAGAATAAAGGAATAATAAATTATTTTCAGTAGGGTGGGCAATGCCTACCAATAGTTAGTGTGGTAGGCATTGCCCACCCTACGTATATTTCAAAAATTAAAGAGGAATTTTACGAATAGGAAATAAAATCATTTTTTTAAGCAGACAATTTACCTATTCAAATCTTGCTTCAAAAAAAGCATCTAAAGTATTCAAACAGTTGAAATAGGAGAAAAACCATGAAAAGTCAAATTATTAATTTATCTAGTAACTTATGGACAGATATCTTGAAAACACTTCCACATGATATTTATCACGAACTAGAATATATATATGTAGATGCTATTAGAACTAACACAATACCAGAAGCTATTTTAGTGACTCAAGATGATAAAATCTTCTTCTTACCTTATTTATTACGTTATTGCCAGCCAGAAGAAAAAGAAATTTTTGACGTTGTATCTCCTTATGGATATCCTGGAATTCTCTTAAATGAAGCAGCTTTAAATTCACCTCAGTTTCTTAATAAAGTAATTGAAGAGTTAAAGAATGTATTTTTTTATAAAAACGTGTGCTCGGCATTTTTTAGACTCCACCCAATTTTAAATCAAGATTTAGATAAACTTTTGCCTGTTAGTATTTGTAAAGTAAATGGTGAAACTATTTCTATTAATTTAGAACTTTCTGAAGTAGAAATATGGCAACAAACACGTCATAGCGATCGCACGAGAATCAGCAAGTGCAAACGTGCGGGGATGGTAGCAAAAATGGTTCCTTTTATGGAGTATATCGACGATTTTATTGAAATCTATGAAGAGACGATGCATCGGGTCGAGGCTCAATATTCCTATTATTTTGATTATAGTTACTATTTAAATTTGGCAATCTTAGGCAAAAAAATTCATTTATGTATTGTGGAATGGGAAGGGGAAGTGACTTGTGCGGGATTGTTCACAGAATGCTGTGGGATTGTACAATTCCATCTTTCAGGAACAAGAAATCGATTTTTGAAACAAGCACCAAGCAAACTCATGTTAGATTATGTGAGATTTTGGGCTAAAGAACGTGGTAATAAAGTTTTCCATTTAGGCGGTGGAGTGGGAAGTTCTCACGATCGCCTTTATGAGTTTAAATCAGGTTTTTCCAAACAAAGACATAATTTTCTAACCATGCGTCTGATTGTCAATGAAAAAAAGTATCTGGATCTCGTTAATTTTCAAGCACGAGTCCTAGAAACAGAACCTGAAAAACTACTCGTTAATGGTTTTTTCCCCGCATATCGTTGCACGGGTATCAAATAGTCAAGAGGGACTTGGAGATGATAAAACCTATTTTACTATCAACACCCCACATGGGCGATCGCGAACTAGAATTTGTGAAAGAGGCGTTTGACACAAACTGGATTGCACCCGTTGGTCCTCAGATCGATGCTTTCGAGCAAGAATTTTGTCAAGCGAATGGTGCGCGTCATGCGGCGGCTGTCAGTTCTGGAACAGCAGCACTTCATTTAGCATTGAGATTAGTCGGCGTTGAAAGTGGCGATGAAGTTTTTTGTTCGACACTCACATTTATTGCTACCGCCAACCCAATTACATATTTAGGTGCAAAACCAGTCTTCATCGATAGCGATCTCACGACTTGGAACATGAATCCTGACTTGTTGTGGGAAGCATTGGAACGTCGTTCGAGACGAGGTAAATTACCCAAAGCAGTTGTTTTAGTGCATCTCTACGGTCAAAGTGCGGATATCGATCCTATTCTAGAAATTTGCGATCGCTATGAGATACCTTTAATAGAAGATGCAGCTGAATCTTTAGGAGCAACTTATAAAGGTCGAGCAACAGGTACTTTTGGGCGCATTGGTATATACTCGTTCAACGGAAATAAAATCATTACTACTTCTGGTGGTGGAATGCTTGTTTCTGATGACGAGCGACTTGTAACCGAAGCCCGTTTTCTAGCAACCCAAGCGCGAGATTTAGCTCCTCATTACCAACACTCAGAAATAGGCTATAACTATCGTCTCAGTAATATTTTAGCAGGAATTGGTCGCGGTCAATTGCGTGTTTTGAATGACAGAGTTGCTGCTAGACGACGGAATTATGAGATTTACGCTGCTGCTTTAGGAAAGTTACCAGGAATTGAATTCATGCCTGAAGCTAACTTTGGAAGTGCTACGCGATGGTTGACGTGTTTAACCATCGATCCAGAAGCATTTGGTGCAGATCGAGAACAGGTTCGGTTAGCTCTAGCTAAACAGCAGATCGAAACTCGTCCTGTCTGGAAGCCCCTACATCTACAACCCGTATTTACGAAATGTAAATGTATTGATGGTGCGATCGCTGAATATTTATTTACACGCGGTTTGTGCTTGCCCTCCGGATCTAATCTTACAATAGAAGATCTAGAGAGAGTAATTGATGCGATCGAGTCTGTATATAAATCTCACTCTCCCATCTTTAGTTCCCAATCTGAGCCTGTCTCTCGTTCCCAGGCTGAGCCTGGGAATGCACATCTAGAGGCTCCACCTCGCCAGTTGTTGTTGAATGGAGGCGGAGCCTCTTAAGAAGGCATTTCCAGGCTCAGCCTGGAAACGAGGTGATGTATAACAAAGGAGTTTCCCCAATCGCCAATCCCCAGTCCCTAGTCCCCAATAAAGTTATGGAATTACAAGAATCTTCCTTCATACTTGATAAATATTGGCACGTAGCCAAACGTCGTTGGCTAGCTATCCTAGTAGTATTTTTTCCAGCTTTTATAATATTTACATCAGCATCATTCATGCTCAAGAAGCCCTATTATGAAGCAGAAGGAAAGCTCATTTTTGAAAGAACAAATACTATTTCCTCTCTTACGGGAGTAGGAACAGAAATAGGAAAGTTAGAGTCTGTAGTTCAAGAGAAAAGTAACCCTCTAAGTACCGAAGCGGAAATTATACGTTCCATCCCTATTGTCAAAAAAGTCATTAATCAACTCAACTTACAAGGAAAAGACGGGGAACCTCTAAAATATAAGGATTTTCTCAAACAACTGACCGTCAATGACATCCAAAGAACAGACATACTCAAGGTGTCCTACATGGATACCAACCCTGTAATAGCTGCACGAGTTGCTAACGCTTTGATGGCGAATTATTTAGATCAAAATATTTCTGCCCACAGAACACAAGCATCAGTTGCTCGGAAGTTCTTAGAAAAACAAGTTCCCAATGCAGAATTAATTGTCAAGAGGGCAGAAGCTGAACTACGCGGGTTCAAAGAAAAAAATAAAGTGGTTGCCCTCGGAGAAGAAGCAACCAAAGCAGTAGAAGTGATTGCAGAGTTACACAAACAACGCGGAAGTACTGAATCTGAAATTGCCAATCTCGATTCTCAAGCTGAGACAATTCGCCAACAGTTAAGCATGAACCTGAAAAAGGCAGTGACTACAACTTCCCTTAGTCAGACTTCAGGAGTACAAGATATTCTCAAAGAAGTTCAACAAACTGAGTCTCAACTTGCAGTTAGGAGAACTGTTCTTCAAGGCGAACATCCCGAAATCCAAAATTTAGAAAACAAGTTAGCAGTTTTACAACAGATACTGCAAAGGCGAACAAAACAGGTTGCAGGAACAACACCAATCGGTCAAAATGATAACCTTCAAGTCGGACTATTGCAGCAACAACTCTCTGCTAAGTTAGCAGAATTAGAGTCAACTTATCAAGGTTTAAGTCATAAAGTATCAGCTTTAAACAAGTTAGAAACAATTTACAGAGAACGACTTAAAAAATTACCATACCTAGAACAGCAACAACACGAGGCAGAACGTAACGTACAAGTCGCGCAATCTACCTATTTACTTCTTCAACAAAAGCTGCAAGAAAGCAGAATTGCTGAAAATCAAAATATAGGTAATGCTAGAATGGCATCTGCTGCGGAAATTCCAGATGAACCTGTTTCTTCTAGAATGCTTGTCTTTGTCAGTGCAGCTTTATTCGCTAGCATGCTTTCTCTGGCAATTGTTTATCTATTAGAAGCAACAGATAAATCTATCAAAACTATTGATGAAGCCAAGCAGTTATTAGGATTGACTTTATTAGGGGTAATCCCTTCGTTTTATAGGTCAAAAAAGTTACATCGAAATTATCAAGAGTTAGAATTACAAACACGCCCACTTGTTGTCAGAGATATGCCTCGCTCGTATATCAGTGAAGCTTTCCGAATGTTGCGGGCAAATTTAAAATTTGTAAGTGCTGATAAAGAAATTCGAGTCATAGTTGTAACTAGCTCTATACCTCAAGAAGGGAAATCTACAGTTGCTGCCAATTTAGCCATAGCTATGGCTCAAATGGAACGCAAAGTTTTACTCATAGATGGAGATTTACACCGTCCAGTTCAACAGCAAATTTGGGAGTTACCTAATAGCAAAGGGTTAAGTAATGTCATTGTAGGACAGGCTGATATTAAGACAGCGATCGCAAAAGTGATGGATAATTTATACGTCCTCACTTCTGGAGTTGTACCTCCCTCTCCAGCATCTCTCCTAGACTCCAAACGCATGGCTACTTTAATTGACATTCTTGCATCACAATACGACTTTGTAATCGTAGATGCTCCATCCTTAACTGTTGCTGCGGATGCAGTCACTTTGGGTCAAATGGCTGATGGTGTTTTATTTGTGGTTCGACCTGGAGTTATCGATGCTACCAATGCTATCTTTGCTAAAGAACTTTTGGAAAAATCAGGACAGAATATTTTGGGACAGGTGGTGAATGGCGTCACTTCTAACAATGAACGCCATAGCTACTACTTCACTAAAGAATACAGTTTTGAAACTCAGAGCGTTGGAAATCGGGGAGCGGTCAATCTACACCTTTAGTATCAATTTATATACTAATACGCGATTGCAACAGGAGTTCCAAGGACTGTGAGGCACAGAAAGAGGACAAGGAAGAGGACAAAGATTTTAACCAGTATATAAATGATACTGTTGGGATATGGAGTTGTATGCATGATGTTGTACCTCCATTTTTAACATTAGTACCGCTCTTAAACTGAGTTGAGGGCGGAATACCTTTTTAATTTTCTTTATAGAGCAAAAACTTGAGGAACTTGTGAGGAAGCCAGGTCGCCTAATCCGATTTTTGAGAATGATGACAAAATACTTTAAATGCAGAGATATTCAAAATCAAGCCCAATACAAGTTTTACAGCAGTTTTTACCTAAATGAACCACATCGTTTGTAAGGGCGCAAGGCATTGCGCCTCTAAATCTGTGGTCTATGCTCGAATACAAAGACTACTCTATTATTTCAAAAAAAATTGATTTATTAAGACTTTTTCCATGTTTTTTAGCTCTCCTCGACCAGAAGCGCGATCGAGATTTAGCGATCGCACTAGAAACAATGCACGGTTCGGAGTCATGACGAGTACGAGTTAGAACGGCTTTCGTTTTCTTAATAACTTTTCAAGCAATACCTCGTATCTTTTTACAGAAATTAATCAAAAAACTAATGATTTAGGATAGTTCTTTACAATGAAGTAAACGGTGAAATGATATGAGCCGTCTAAAAACTGACCGCAAGATTCTGATAGTTTTATAGGAATCAGAACAAGAATTAGATAGTTAGGTATGGATTGTTGACGTAAGTTAGAAGGGTAATCGCTCGAAAAGTATAACGCATTTATTACCATTGATTAAGTGATAATTAACAGGAGGTTTTATGGCAACAATTAACTACTTATCTTTCCCATTAAAACTTTTTGCAGCACTCGGTTGTGGACTGATAGCCGGAGTTTTCTTTGCCTTCTCGACTTTTGTGATGAAGGCTCTGGCTCAACAACCTCCAGCACAAGGTATTGCCACGATGCAATCTATCAATGTCACGGTAATCAATCCGTGGTTTATGACAGCGTTTTTGGGAACAGCAGTAGCTGGCATTTTTTTGGCGATCTTCTCGCTGCTTAAGTGGCATCAACCCGGTGCTACTTACTTACTGGTTGGTAGTTTGCTCTATCTCGTCGGTACATTTGGCGTCACGATCGCCTTCAATGTTCCACTGAACGATGCACTGGCGATCGTCAAACCAGACAGTCCTGAAGGCGCACAGCTATGGGCTAAATACCTTATCAATTGGACACTCTGGAATCACGTTCGGACAGTATCGGCGCTTGTAGCAGCAGTCTTGCTTGCGATCGCTCCTTCAGTATCTAAAGTGCTTCGTTAGCTATAAAAATTTCTCAATCCTGCAGGTTGAGTCGATCTAGTAAAATAGATAATTAATCACTAATGCCTATCTTAATATCCAGCAGGGGGTGCAGGGACGCCGGAGAGGAAAGAATGGCTTAACAGAGTAGTATTGGGAGAGAACTAACTATTGTGTCCAAGTTTACTCGCAATTTGGCATTAATTGTCGGTATTAATGACTACGTGAATGGGATTTCCCCCTTACAAAATGCAGTCAACGATGCCAAAAAGCTAGTAGAAATTCTCCGCGACAAGCACGGATATCAAGTGTGGGAGTGTTTTGATGAAGGTGCTACCCTTCAACCTTTAAAGAAGTTTCTTTTGGAAACTCTTCCACAAGAAGTGAAATCCAATGACCGATTGCTGTTTTACTTTGCAGGACATGGTATTGCCCTTAATGGGGATGATGGTCCTCAAGGTTATCTCATTCCGCAAGATGCCAAACTGGGTGAGATTGAAACTTATCTACCCATGACTCAAGTGCATGAAAGCTTGAATAGCTTGTCCTGTCGTCATTTTTTGGGTATCTTCGACTGTTGCTTTGCAGGTGCGTTTCGGTGGTCAGCCACCAGAAATGCCATGTCTGTTTCCAAAGTACTTCATAAAGAACGTTACGATCGCTTCATCTCTTCTCCTGCTTGGCAAGTCATTACCTCCGCCGCTTCCGACCAAAAAGCTTTAGATGCCTTCTATCACAACACAAACCGGGGGTCATTTGGCGAGCATTCCCCATTTGCAGCCGCATTGTTTGAAGCGCTGACAGGTGCGGGTGATGCTTATCCTCCAGCAATAGATGGGAAACCAGCCGGAGATGGAGTGATGACTGCAACTGAATTGTATATGTATTTGCGCCATCGCGTGGAAGAAGTCGCGGGACAAAATCGTTCCCAACAAACGCCAGGAATTTGGGGATTAAACAAACATGACAAGGGCGAATACATCTTTCTCACACCGGGACACAAACTTAACTTACCAAGCGCACCTCCCCTCGATGAATCTCAAAACCCCTATCGCGGCTTGCAATCCTTTGAAGAAGAACATTGTAACCTGTTTTTTGGGAGAAGTGTCCTAGTTGAAAAACTGCACCACTTTGTAACAACCCATCCCCTGACCATAGTTCTGGGTGCTTCTGGTTCGGGAAAATCCAGCGTAGTGAAAGCAGGGCTGATTCCTCAAATGCGACGAACAAAGGAAGACAACTGGTGTATAGTCCCTGCAATCCGTTTGGGAAAATCCCCCTTTTTAGCGCTGAATCAAGTCTTAGCTCAACTCAATTTACCAAAAATAGCAGGTCAAATTAAACTTACAGACAGTATAGCGGCTTGGGTAACGCAAAATACCAACTCAAAATTGTTCTTGTTAATTGACCAAAGCGAAGAATTAATCTCACTGTGTCAAAATGAAGAAGAACGTAGGGAATTTTTTAAGCAGCTAGTGGAAGCGATCGCAAACCATTCCCAAGTATTAAGAGTCTTGTTGACATTGCGTTCCGACTTTGAACCCCAAATCAGAAACTACCATACTCAAAAGCAGGATTGGCAAGATGCACGATTTATTGTACCTACTATGAAGAGAGCAGAATTGCGCGAAGCCATAGAGAAACCCACAGAAGCAAGGGTCATGTTTTTCCAACCGACAGACTTGGTAGACAACTTAATTGATGAGATTGCAGATATGCCAGGAGCATTACCACTGCTATCTTTTACCTTAAGCGAACTCTATATCAAGTATCTCAAACGACAACACGAAGCAAAAATTCAAGGTGAAACCATTGACCGTGCGATTACCAAAGCTGATTATGACGAGTTAGGAGGAGTAACGCAATCCTTAACAAGGCGTGCAGACTTGGAATACGAACAATTAGTCCAAGAAAATCCGGCTTATGCTCGGATTATCCGTCATATTATGCTCCGAATGGTAGCTTTAAGTGGAGGTGAGTTAGCACGCCGACAAGTCCCTTTGTCAGAACTGCAATATCCACTAGGTAAAAACGAACTCGCGCAAAAAGCCATCAGCCGATTTTCTCAAGCCCGTCTACTAGTGGAAGGACAAGATATTGAGGGTCAATCTTATGTAGAACCCGCTCATGATGCATTAGTCAGGGGATGGGGAAAGCTACGAGAGTGGATAAAACAAGAAGAAGACGAAGAAACGATAATTTTGCAGCGACGCTTGACACCAGATGCTGAAAAATGGAAAACTAAGCAACCAGAAAAATTTCAATGGAAGAAGTATCCCTATTGGGTTAAGTATTTTCAGGAAAAATACCAGCAAAGCCGTTATTTGTGGAATGCAAATCCCGATTTATTGAAATTAAAAGATAAACTTCATTCACCAGATAATTGGTACAATCAAATAGAAGAAGAATTTATCAGAAACAGCATTCAACTCCGTCAAAACAATCGCTCCTTGAGAATTGGTGCGATCGCAAGTGTATTTTTGAGCATTGTAACATTTGCTGCATTTCAATCCTATCAAAGACAAGAAGCTGAAATTAGAGCTTTAGCTGCATCAAGCGAAGCACTTTTTGTATCGGGGCGTCAGTTAGATGGGTTGAGGGATGCATTAAAAGCAGCGCAAATACTGAAATCTACCACTGGAATAGTAGCTTCAGACACTACAAGAAAACAGGTTATGACTGCCTTAATGCAAGCTGTCTCCTTAATAAAAGAGAAAAACATTATCCAAGGACATGACAATCAGGTGCGTAGTGTTAGATTCAGCCCTGACGGGTTGTTTCTTGCTTCTTCAAGTGACGATCGCACTGTCAGAATTTGGAGTACAGCTAACGGTGAAGAAATTGTAAGATTCAGGGGACATAAAAATAGAGTTAACAACGTCAACTTTAGCCCCGATGGTAAAATACTCGCTTCATCTGATTGGGATGGACGCATCAAACTTTGGAGTTTGGTAAATAGCAGAGAAATAACACCACCCTCTCTAATCGGTCATCCCAATAATCCAGTTTATAGCGTTAGTTTTAACCGTTACGGTACGGTTTTAGTTTCTGCTGGATGGGATGGAACTATTAAACTTTGGCGAGTTGCGGATGGTAAGTTAATTAAAACACTAACAGAACACCAACAAAATGTAGAAAATAAAACCAATAAAATCAATGTTATAAACTTTAGTGCAGATGGCAGACAAATGGTTTCATCAACTGAAGATGGCACAATATATTTGTGGGATTGGGATGAAAACAAACAGGATGCTAAGCTTCGTAAACGTTGGAAAGGACATGAGGACAATGTTATTGGTGTAGTATTTAGTCCTAATGGTAAAATACTAGCCTCCGCAAGTTTTGATAACAAAGTTAAACTCTGGAGTGTTCCTGATGGGAAGCCAATTTCAACACTGACAGGACACAAAAATCGAGTCTACAGCGTTAGCTTTAGTCCCAATGGTCAAATGCTTGCTTCAGCAGGTAGCGATCGCACGGTCATACTTTGGGGGTTAGATAATCTCGAACAACCAAAAGAAATTCAAGAGATTGCTACGTTTATCGGTCATAACGACGAAATTTATAGCGTCAGATTTAGCCCGGATGGCAAAACTCTTGCTTCTACAGGCGCTGACAAACATATTCGCTTTTGGAGTTTGGACAATGACGCACTAAAACAATTGACAATTCATAAAGATAGGATTAATGCTGTTAGCTTTCAACCTGTTATTAGTAACAATGAATATATGTTTACTTCCGCAGGTACAGATCGAAACATTCAATTTTGGAGTTTAACAAAGAATGGTAAAGTAACTCTGTTGAGAAAAGCAAATTTATTACAAAATCAAGAGCATACAGGACCTATAAATAGCTTGAGTTTTAGTCCTAATGGGAAGGTATTGGCTTCAGGAAGTGCAGATGTATCTGTTAAAGTTTGGGATGCAACGACTAGACAATTAATGCAAACACTTCCAGAAAATCCAGAAAACAAATTAGGGACGAATTATGTGGTAAATTTTAGTCCCAATGGGAAGATTCTAGCAGCTGCTTATGCAACAAGAAAAATTAAATTTTGGCAGATAGCTCAGAATGGCTACGAAGAAATAAAGCCGATAAATCCTTCTATGAAAGGGTATAGTGTAAACTTCAGCCCTGATGGTTCTGCGATCGCAACAATTCTCGACGACGGCGTAATTAAACTCTGGCAATTCTCCGCACTACAGAAGGAAATTAAGTTAAAAGAGCATACTGGTGTTGTCTACAGCTTGAGTTTCAGCCCTGACAGTCAAATATTAGCTTCAGCAAGTGAAGATAATACCATCAAATTATGGAGTATGACCAACTATAAAGTTACGCATACACTCAAAGGTCATACAGGAGCAGTACGTAACATTAGTTTTAGCCCAGACGGTCAAATATTAGCCTCGGCTAGTGAAGACAACACCATTAAACTTTGGGATAGAAATGGTAAAGAACTTATTGCTTTGAAAGGACATAGCGCACCAGTTTTAAGCCTCAGTTTTAGCCCTGATGGCAAGTACTTGATTTCTGGAAGTACTGATAAGACTGTACTTTTGTGGGATTTGAAATTAAAAGATTTAGACGTTTTGTTTAAGCGTGGTTGTCAGTGGTCATCTGCTTATTTGATTGGTAACACAAGTCTCAATCAAGAAGATAAGTCTCTTTGCGGTACGGATAGGTAAAATGTATTTCTTTGATACAAGCAGGAGAACCCATACTGCTCGATCGAATCAAGGCAGGTTACTTTAACTTACTCAAATTGGTAGATAAAATACACGAAAAGTCTTACTTAAGAGAGAGGCTTTTCTTGAAATAAAAAGCTATTTTCTGAATAGGGTATATCGGACTTAAATTTATTATAGCAATTTTACTTAACTTGAGAAGGGTTGTAAGTAGTGCAGGGTAAGTCAAATCTACTATGTACAGTTTACAACTTGTTTAGTATTGCCGTAAACAATCGTTGTATTTTTAAGAATTTAAAAAATTAGTAGGAGAGCGATAATTAAGTTGAGAGATTATGCAAACTAACAAAGAAGTATCTTTATCAATAGACAAATTGATTTCTAGGGAATTTATAATTTCAAAGTTACCAGAAAATGCTCATTTGATTTCGGCTGATTTAATTCCATTTGAAGTTGCATTAGATAAAAATTTAATTTTTCATAGTGTGTTACCAAGACAGGTCGTATGGTATGTCAAAGTTTTATATTATAAAAACTTTGGCATACAAAATAAAATTCCTGTAAATGTGTTGCAAAATCTTGTTTATGATGCAGAAACAGGAGACTTGGTTTGTTGGCAAGGCACATTTGAAAGATTTTAGTTTTTCACTAAGTGCAAAAAGTGATTAAGACCTGTAATAGCACTGTTCAATCCACATCCGCATTTCTTCTTCAGATCCAAAAGAAGCGGAACGTCCTGTCATTGGGTCATAAGCATGCCAGGAAAAAACTCGTCCTTTTCGGTCTAACTCTTGCCAAACTTGCAACTCAGAAGCTCGAATTAAGTACGTTACAAATTGTTGCCAAGTTTTCTCGATCGCTAGCAATATTTTTTTATAAAAATTAATGTTTTTCATATTCACATCCTGGGAGAAGTAAGAACCATTACTTCTACTTTCTCGCGGGAATTTTTAATAGAGAAGGTACAGTTTGACGGATTTGTACTAGAACAGTTGTCAAGATGTAGAACTGTTCTAGTAAAAATTGATGAAACTGTACTAGAACAAGAAAGAAAAGATCGCGTATATTACAAGTACTAGTCACGTTGTAGTCTTTCAATAATCCACCATTATGAAGATTTGGTTGGAACGGGAATCCACTAAACCTATTTATTTGCAAATACGCGATCGCATCAGTCGTCTGATCGACTCTGGCGTACTCCAAGCAGGCGATCGTCTTCCTTCCATTCGCTCGCTAGCGGAAAGTTTGCAAGTCAATAAACTTACGATTATTGAGGCTTACAACGTTTTAGAAGCAGATGGGATTATTTCCGCCCGTCAGGGGTCGGGATACTTTGTCAATTCTGTCAATCGTTCCTCTGCCAACTTAAAATCAACATTCGCGCCCGTGCAAAACGTCATTATTCCAGAGCAGGGCAGAAGTAGTTTTTTTGATATGTATACGGCTACAGTAGAAGCACAAACACAGCCAGGAATAGTGAATTTTGGTTGTGGTTTTCCGCAGCCACCAAAAGATATCGATTTAATTGCAAGACGAGCACTCAGACAAACACCCGATGGTTTATTTAAATACGACTTACCTCAAGGACAGCTGACCCTTCGCAGGCAAATTGCTCAGATGTTAATACAGCAAGGAATGGAGGTGACGGCAGAAGATTTAATTGTTACCAATGGTTCCGAGCAAGGGCTGTCATTAGCACTGCACTATTATTTAAAGCCTGGAGATTGGGTTATTGTAGAAACGCCCACTTATTTTGGTGCGCTTGCCAGTTTGGAAAACTTGGGAGCTAAAATCATCGGTATTCCCATGACTGCTCAAGGAATGAATTTAGATTTACTAGAGAAATATCTCAAGAGCCATCGTCCAAAACTCATATACACAATTAGTGCTTTACACAATCCCACAGGAATTACAACAACACAAGCACACCGACAAGAATTGCTAGCATTAGCGGAGAAATATGAATGTCCGATTTTAGAAGATAATGCTTATGAAGGATTGACTTTTGAGGCGGCTCCTGCACCAATTAAAGCTTTTGACAAACAAGATTTAGTTATATATTTAGGGACATTTTCTAAAACTTTAATGCCCGGTTTAAGAGTTGGCTACATGGTCGTTACTGGTAAGCATTTTCATAACATTCTCGAACGAAAGTTACTGCACGATCTTCACACGTCCACTATTTCTCAAGCAATTGTTAGCGAATACCTAGCTTCAGGACATCTCCGCCGTCACCTCAATCGATTGCGAACAGAAAACCTCCGCACTCGCGATGTTATGCTAGCAGCATTAGAGCGTTACTTTCCCCAAGAAGCTAGGTGGACAGTACCAAAAGGTGGGTTATTTCTCTGGGTACAATTACCAGAATATACTCCCATTCAAAGAATACGCATTGAAGCTTTATCTCAAAACGTCCTAGTTCCCTGTCATTCAGTATTTTTCCCCGATAGGAAAGGATACCCAGCTATGCGGTTGACTTTCACGCCTTCTCCAGAAGAAATTGAGCAAGGTGTCGCTGTTCTTGGTAAATTACTGAAGAAATATCTTTGTGTAAAAATTGCTAGCTAATCGAGTACATGAATGTAGAAGTACGGAGGCAGAGGGCAGAAGATATAAAATTTCTTATTATAATCAGCTACTCATTTTTTCAGGTCTCTTAGATTGTAAAATTATTGACTCTATGCCATCGGATTTGAGATGGTTATACAGCCATTCCATTTCACATTTAGTACCGCTATGTAGAATGGAAGGGATTTTCCTAAGAGTTTTAAGCTTTTGATGTAATTCTACTGTGGATAGTTCTAGGGTTTTGCGTAATAATTTGGTAACAGTTTGCTTTTGTCTCTCGAAATTTTCAATTATTATCTCCCATTCCCCCTCATATTTCAAGATTTCTTGACGTATCTCTTCTGGTGGAAATCCAATATCGTCAAATTCCGTTGAAGAGTCACAAAAAGGGCAATTATATGAAATGTACCATCTTAGCTTATTATCGATTGCTGTTTGCCCAATTTCAAACGGAATCAACTTATGACATTCATGACAAGAATTTTGAATCAAAACCATATATTATTTCTCAGCCCGCATATGCGCTCATTCGAGATAGATAAACACTTTGCGATCGCCCTCAATATTTTATTTCAATCTTCTGTAGCTCCTGCATATTGAAGAATCCGAACAATTACATTATCTTTAAGCTCCTTCCTAAATTTCAAATAAAAAAACTGTTTTTTTCAGTATAAGTGAAAGCATATAAAAGCTATGTGCCTCAATCTTATTTTTTTAGAAATTTTAATGCTTTTGCTCTAGATAATACATGAGTTTCTTGGGAAAAGTTAATAACGTTCGCTTAAAAATGCTAACATCTCTTCGTAAAATGGAAAGCCTCGTCCTCGGCTTTCTTGAGCAGTTGATAGGATATGTAGCATTTCAATCAGCGATTGTTGAGCAGCATCCAGAAGCAACTCCAATAATGGGGAAATATTATTTTGTTGCCCTTCCACAACCGCATCAGTATAGGCTTTACCCACCTGATTGGAAATGACGGCGATGGGATAGCCAGATCTTAATAACAGCAAATTCATTAATAATCTTCCCGTGCGTCCATTCCCGTCTCGAAACGGATAAATTGAAACAAATCGCAAATGAGCTTCTGCCGCAAATTGAATTGGATGCTGAATTGTCGTTTCTGCTGAATTTAACCAAGTAACAAACTCGACCATTAGATCGTTAAGTAAGTGGTATGGCGGATAGACATACTCAGTTCCAACCACTGTCACATCAAGTTGACGGTAACATCCTGCTTCTTCAGGAGAAATTGCTCGTAGAATTAAGTTATGAATCTGTTTGATTTCCCATTCTCCAATAGGGGTTGAGTTTTGAGCAAGTTGTTCGATATAGTCGATCGCATCTTTATGCCCGATAACTTCTAAATGTTCGCGTAACGTTTTTCCACCAATCGTGATACCAGTTTCTAAAACTAAAGCTGTTTCACTTTGCGTCAAAGTGTTGCCTTCAATCGCATTTGAGTTATAGGTAAAGCGCACATCGTAGAGTTTCTTGAGTTCTGCAACTACTGTTGTTGGTAGTGGACGAAAGCTATCCAACCAAGCCTTGAGTCGATCCACCTGCTGAAATTTATCTGAAAGGGTCATATTTGGCAAAAGTGATAAGCGTTTTTGAATTTCTTTTGATACATCTTGAAGTCGATGTTGAATCAGCATTTGAATAAAAGTATCGTAGCATTGACCAGCAGTTTCAGTGAATGAGGCAGAAGACACGCTTGAGGATGAGACTGGATTTACAGTCATAAAATACTGCCTGTTTAATATGTTGTCTTCAGATTCCAAACTTGCTTGCGTCATATCATTCACCTTGATGTTCGAGCACCTAATATCCATATATCCATCTTAAAAAAATTTACTAGTATGAGCTATATCCTATTAGTAATGATACGTAGTGTTTACATTATAAATATCAACTGAGACAAACAAGGCAAACAGTCAATGTAAGCTTTTGCAACCTCAGTTCTCCACAACTACTTTATTCATTATGGTTAACCAGATAAACTATGACTTTATTATCGTCGGTGCTGGAGCAACAGGCTAGGGTTGGAAAGATGTGCTCCCTACTTTCGTCGTTCCGAACGTTACAGTCGGAGTAGTGATGAGTTATATGGCGATCGCGGATTGCTTTATGTTGAAGACTTGCGCGACCCTAATCCACTTACCACTGTCTTTATCCAAGCGGCGCAAGCAATCAGCATACCGTATAATCCCTCAACAGCGAGAATATGGGTTAGTTCCAGCTAACAAGCATGGAATGACAATTGGACTCACATTACTTGCACCTCGTAGCGTTGGGTCAATGCGTTTGCGATCGCCATGATGGTTGCGGAAATATCAACGGAACCAAGAATTATATTTCACCGTCCAAAAGCAAACAATCTTGATGATGCATTAACACTACAACTATTGCTAAACGGCAATGCTAGCGTTAATGCACTTAGGAGAATAGTAATAAATATCAACCGGGGCGACAACTTTCACTTACCTTCTTAAGAAGGGGTTAAATCTGCTGAAAAATTCTGGAAAAGTGGTATTACCTACTAGTTGAAAAAATCAAGAAACTTTTTCCGGAATATCACCGACATACTTTGTATCCTCCATTAGTAGTCGATAGTAGAAACCAAGATGAAAATAACAGGATAGTTGATGCAAATACAACTATTCAACAAAAACAAATCACTATTCTCATCACTATTAGTAAACTCAAAATAAAGGAAATTGAATCAAATGGAAATTCGTAACCAAAATTCTAAATTTGGTGTATTTTCTGTCAAGAAAAGTGTAGCAGTAGCTGGAATGTTACTTGTAACAACATTAGGCTCAGCATTTGCAACTGGTATGGCTCCGGCTCAAGCTGGTTATAACGATTACAACGACGACTATCCTAGCTACCAATATCAACCTACTGGTAATCGTCGTGCTCCTGTTCGCACAGTGCGAGTGACTGCACCTACTGCAGTGATTATCCGTTCCGGTCCGGGTTTGAACTATGAAAGAATCGGCAGAATCCCTAACGGACATGATGTTAGAGTCAGCTATTCCTCTGGAAACTGGGCAAAGCTGGTTGGTGGTCCTGGTTGGATTCATTCTGACTACATTAGTGGTGTTGGCGGTCGCGATCGCGTTTACACTGTACGAGTGAATGCACCTGTTGGAGTTGTCATTCGTTCTGGTCCTGGATCTAATTATGCAAGAATCGGTAGCATACGTCATGGACAGTATATCAAAGTGAGCTATTCTTCTGGAGACTGGGTAAAGCTTGTCGGTCAACGCGGTTGGGTTCATGCTGATTACCTTGACTAGGCTCTAATTGAACGGGATATGTGTAGAGACGTGCCATAGCACGTCTTTACATGACTATGTTCTTTGCCTATTTATTAGATGTTGCAGAAACTTTTACAGTAGTATGCTCTTGTGGTACGGGCGTCCCCACCCGTAATAAATAAAGGGCAGGCGAGGACGCCTACCCCACAGTTGTGGTAAGTTAATTTAATAGCACAATCTTGCTAAATCTCAAGCAACAAACCATTTTTAGGTGCTTTTAAAGCACGACGAGCCTTGTCAATATTATCCATAGTAATTTTGATACCTGTGCCATCGCCAATTTTCCGATCTATGACTAATGCCTCTTCAAAGAATTTTATAGCCAAAGAATAATCACCTAAAGCATAGTAGGTAACTCCAACAGAGTTAAGAGCTTTAGATTCATTTAGAAGATTATCTAATTTTTTAGTAAGAGATAATGCTTGCTGATAATAATCTAGTGCTCGATCGTATTGCTTTAAATTGTAATAGATCGATCCAATATTTCTAAGATTTTTTTCTTCCCAATAACGATTTCCAAACGAGCGAACTATTGGTAAAGATAACTGATAGTATTTTAGTGCTTGTTTGTAGTTTCCTATACGGCTATGGTTTAAACAAAAGATACTAGCACTAAGCCAAACCAAAGAAATCTAGAGTGCATGGGAATATTAAATCAATTCAACAGAGAGGCTTTAGATCTCCCCTTCATTTAGTATTCCCAAAATCGCTCGAATTATATCACTAAAGCTTTTTACCGATCGTTTTCCGAATTTCCTCGACGATCTCGTTATACTTGGAGTTAGATAAAACAGGTTCTGCTCCTTGTCGCGATACAACTTCCGCCAAATCAATCCACGATTTACAACCCCCATATTCCTTACGATATGGAATCTCTACCTTTTGGAGTAGTTTGTAAACCCTTAACAGGAGAACATACAAGGGTTGATGGTGTTTCCATTTGAGGCGATCGCTAATAAAAGACTCGCTCCAAATATGAAATGGTTCCAAAGCTTTTACAATTGATTCATCACTGACTTGAAAGATATCAGTAATTTCAGCCCAACTACTAATAGTTACTGTTTCTGGATGCCAACCTGATGTGACAGGAACCACCAAACTAGAATAGTCTAGTTTCAATAGGAAAGGTTGTTGATGCTCGTATGTGGGGTAAAGTAAGATTTGCTCGTGGGCTACTTGAAAACGCCCGCCTTGTTCTTGGATACCCCCTTTCCGTAAAAGCATAATTGTTTTACCATTTTCCAAAGCATTGATAGCGATCGCCCATTCTTTAAGTGCATTACAAGTGAGAGTCAAATCTTGCATAGAAAAACACATTTAACGTCTAATTTAATAATTCTTTAAAGCATAGCCTCACAAAATCGCATCTGCAATAAGTTAGAAATTTTTTACCCAAATCAGTAGAAAAACTTTTCTTTAATCTTATATTGTATTACAACATCAGACCATGCTTTAGATAGACGAGTTAATTCAGTAACAGAGTTAACTTATAAATGTAAATATCAATATTCCGTGCAAAACTTTTGCCTAAAGTTTCTAAAAGTTTCGGCTTTAAGTCTTGCAACATTTAGCATAAATCAGCGCCTAGTACTTACTGAAAATTTTTTATCTATGTAAGGAGACTCTAATGAACGGAAATAGCGAAAAGAAATTATTCCACATCTTAACTAGTACTGTAGGCATTGTTGGTGCTAGTGTTTTACTAAGTCTGCCAGGGTTTGCAATGCCTAATTCTAGCTCTCGTAGCGTCAAAGTTAGTGAAGCTCCTCTAGATACCTTATACAGTCAAAGCCAAGTACCCGAACCTACAGGTGGTAATACAATACAGCGGATAGAAAAAGGTCAAAATTTAAATAACAGAAATACAAATAACAGAAATACTGTCAACAACCAGCGCTCTAACGGTAGCAATACAGATGGAACAAGCCAAGTACCCGAACCTACGGGTGGTAATACAATGGAGCGGATACGCCAAGGTGAAAATTTAAATAACAGAAATACTGTCAACCAGCCTTCTCAAAATAATCGCGATACTGGAACCTCAGACACTCCCAGCAGCACCACCAACGACACTGGAACATTAGAAACTCCCAGTAACACCACTAACCAAAACCAACGCTACGAAGGCGGTAGCAGTATCGATCGACAAAACTCCCAATACAACACTCCTTCTAGAACACAGCAAAATCAGTACAACACTCCTTCTGGTACACAGCAAAATCAGTACAACAATCCTTCTGATACACAACAAAATATAGACAATGGCAATTCAACAGGCGGATCGAATACCAATGGTGGCGTAAGAGCACTTTGGTAATTTGTTTGAATTAAGGTATACCCCCCTTAGTCCCCCCAATGGATTGGGGGGAAATTTGATTGCTCTTGCAACGAGAGAAGTTTAATTTCCGATTCCCTCCCCTTTCCAAGGGGCTACGGTGTACACACAAGTTGAACTTACCCCCCTTAATCCCCCCTTTATAAGGGGGGAAACTAAATTTCCGGTTCCCTCCCCAATACATCGGGGAGGGCTAGGGTGGGGTAAAACGAAGACAAAAACCTCGGTCTATTGCTATTACAGACTTGTGTGTACACCGTAGCCTTATAAAGGGGGGAAAAATTCTCAAAGTCCCCTTTTTAAGGGGGATTTAGGAGGATCTCTAAAGATGTGTGTCCACCGTAGTTTCCAAGGGGAGGGTTAGGGTGGGGTAAAGTATAAGTCCAAAGTCGGATTCATAATTATGATATTTATCTGAAACTTTTTTGTGAACCATAAACAAAAATTTTTTATATTTAAATTCGTCCTGATGTTGAAGCAATCATTCAAGATATTTGTCCCACTTTGTGTATTTTGTATATATTCAAGTTCTCAAGTTGCACTAGCGGCTGAGGATAAGAGTCAAGATTCATTACAAAACTCGATCGCTGAACCAAGTCATACTCAAGTTAATGATTCAATAACTCTTCCTCTTCACTTAAAAATCAATCTTCGCCAACGACAAGTCACAGTTTATCAAGGAGAAAATTTAATTAAAAGTTACCCAATTGCTGTGGGACGGCGAGGTTGGGAAACTCCGGTTGGTAGTTTCCGAGTTCGTGATATGTTGGTTAATCCAACTTGGATTCACCCGAAAACGGGCAAATCTATTCCTGGGGGAGATGCAGAAAATCCTCTCGGGAATTATTGGATTGGATTTTGGACAAACGGTAAGGACTGGGTGGGCTTTCACGGAACTCCAAATCCTGAGACTGTGGGTACTGCTGCTTCACATGGTTGTATTCGGATGTATAACCAAGATATTGAGGAGTTGTTCAAGTTGGTGAGTGTTGGAACGCCCGTGACTGTTGAACGTTAGTCACCGATCGTCTAGATAAAAATCCAGTTATGTGGGACTGGTAATTTTGCGAAATTCAACAACTTGTTAAATTCACTTAACAAACACTTGCAAAGTTATAGTAGGGTGATATCTTGATAGATAAGACACCAAAAGGAAACATAAATCAAGAGGGCAATTGACAAGGTGTCTCCGGTCATAAGCCCAAGCAAATTATCAGCATATTGATGATGCTAAGTGGCAACTGCCAAAATCTACAGGCAACGCCAAATCCCAAAGCGGAAAAACAAAGAAATGCTGAGTTTGCCGAGTGTACTGTCCACCCCTAGTTGTTGAATATCTAAAAAAATCGATTTGATTAGTTGCAAGTTTTAGAAACCTGGTCCCTCTGACCAGGTTTTCAAGTTTTTATGTAGGGAATAGGGACTGGCGATTAGGGATTGGGGATTAGGATATTTGTTTTCCGATCTTCAGTCCCCAGTCCCCAGTCCCCAATCGCCCTTCGGGTTCGCCAGTTCCGGTGGTCGTGGGAAACCCGCCTACAGGACTGGTCTCACCAATACCCAAGCCCTAATCCCTAATCGCCAATCCCCAATACCCAATCCCGCAACAACGAATTAACTCGACTGGGGACTTCATCATGTGGACAATGACCGGCGGTGAGAAAATGTTCTGTCAGGTCGGGATAATATTGTCGAAACTTTTTGGAACGTTCTCTTGCATTAACCCAAGGATCGGCTTCTCCCCACAGCATCAAGAGAGGACAAGTTAACTGTTTCAACAGCGCATCAACTTTTTCTCCTTGAGGGGTACTGAAGACAGATGAAAACACATCAAAAGCACCTGTATCGCAAGCAGGACGATAAATTTCTTCGACTAATTGATCTGTAATTGCAGTTTTATCTAGGTACACTTTCTCTAAGGTCTGACGAATGACCCATTTTTGTTTGATGTACTGAAACAAAAGAAACTGGGCTAAAGGTTGTTGAAAGAACCACTTAACGATGTCACCTAGTAGTTTTTGCAATTGTTCGTTGGCTAATGGTGGTTCAATTTGAGCTTGTAACGCTTCTGGTTCTGGTGAAGGTTGATTTTCGCTAAACGGACCAGCACTATTCAGTAAGACCAAACCTGCTGCTGCATCGGAACATTGGGCTGCTACACACAAACTTGCGTAACCACCAAGGGAATTTCCCACCAACACAGCTTTTTGACCAATGACTTTAGTAATAAAGTCATGGAGTTGGTCGCGCCACAAATTGCCACTATACTCCAGTTTAGGTTTAGCTGAACGTCCAAACCCCAGAAGGTCTATTGCAAAAACTTCAAAATCGTCACACAGCCCTGTTATGTTTTTACGCCAATGGTCTGTAGACGCACCAAATCCATGTACCAAGAGTATTGCAGGACGTTGGGGATGCTTTTCTCCCGCTTTTACATAGTAGATGTTGTGTCCTCGCCATTGCCAGAATTGTCCGGGTATTGGAGTTGAAGAGGGGGCTGTCGTTACCTGCATAATGAGAAAAATGTTATTTTATGTAACTTTATTAATTTTAATAGAATCTTTTTGGTTATTTGTCATTTGTCCTTTGTCCTTACTATCAGAGAATAATGACTAATGACCAATAACTAATGACGAACTAATGATTACAGGCAAAACAAAGCTACTTGGAATAATTGGGTATCCTGTAGAGCATTCACTGTCTCCGGTGATGCAAAACGCTGCGATCGCTCATATGGAATTAGATTATGTTTACATCCCCTTTTCGGTAGAACCGCAAAATTTAAAAGTAGCTCTTCAAGGCTTTGCCTCCATTGGAGTTATTGGCTTTAACGCAACTATTCCGCATAAAGAGGCTATACTACCTCTGTTATCAGAAATTTCACCCATTGCCGCAGCAGTGGGAGCCGTTAATACTGTAACTCGCAAAGATAACAAATGGATAGGAACTAATACTGATGTAGAAGGGTTTATTGCTCCTTTGGAAACCACGTATAACCGAGATTGGCGTCAGACAGTAGCAGTTGTTTTAGGCAATGGTGGTGCAGCTAGGGCAGTGGTAGCAGGTTGTGCCAAACTAGGTTGTGCGGAAATTTATGTAGTTGGTCGCAATGCTCAAAAGTTAGATGAATTCCGTAACAGTTGGAGTCATTCTCCTACTGCTGTGAATTTACAAGTCAGTGAATGGCATTCCCTATCGAAGCTTCTTCCACAAACAAATTTACTAGTGAATACAACTCCTATTGGAATGTATCCCAAGGTAGATGAATCTCCCCTCGCTCAAGAGGAAATGGTACATCTACCAGAAGGTGCGATCGCATACGATTTAATATACAAGCCCAAACCAACCAAATTTCTGCAACAAGCCCAACAAGCAGGTATAACAGCCATTGACGGATTGGAAATGTTGCTCCAACAAGGTGCTGCTGCATTAAAAATCTGGTTGCAACGAGAATCTGTACCTGTAGACGTGATGCGCCAATCTTTATTTCAACAACTTGGTTTTAAAGATTAAGACTAGACACCCAGGGGAGATCGGCTCACAACGCTTGTCATGAAAAAAATTTTCTTACCCTAACATTACCAATTTTTGTAGTAGTAGCGCATCTAGGTTAATTTGTTGGGTAGAAATTAATCGGTTAATTAGTTTCTTTTCTTTCCCCCCTGCGCCCCTGCGCCCCTGCTCCCCTACAGTCTCAACCCAACATTTTGAGGTGGACGCGGTAGTAGGGTGGGCAATGCCCACCATTAAAAATTTTTATGGTACTATTGTACTATGAAGCCTAAGAATTAACCCCACCTGCAAAGGTGGGATTTTTCTTCAATGGAATAAACAAGGGTAACCCGCACCTGTACCGATCTCCAACGATTAACACAGGTGTGGAATTGTGCATCGCCTATAGAAAGGAGGTACAAATATATGACTGCACTTCAGACAAAACCTCAATACCGACGAGGGCAATTATTAGAGGTATCGCGAGAGGATGTCATCTATCACGGGGTAGTGATTAAGGTATGCGAAATTAATCGCTGTTGGGATAGATGGGTCTATGTGGGACATTGCGTGTACTATCCTAAAAACCTGCGCCATTACCAGAACAATGCAAACCGTCATGAATGGGCATTGTTTGAGGAAGAACTAGGTGAGTATCACGAGTAATCACTTTCAAAATTTACAGGTTCTTCACAAATTTCGTAAATTAATTTACATAAAAGCCACAGACCTCAAACGTATACTGAAACATGAGATAGCTTTTCTAGAGGAGATTACAGAAGATTAGGTATTGTATATCAAAAATTTATATGAAAAGATTAATACTTTATACTGAAACAATGAGCTAGAGCATTATGTTAATTGGCTCCCAAACTGTTAGTAATCCTGCTGTTAAATGTTTAGTTAATCTTTGGGCAGAACGTTACACCCTTGACTTATCAAGTGTATTTCGCGAGCAAGACCCCTCGGTCTACAATTCTTTAATAGAAGCGTCTTCACTTGAAGGTAGAGCTTCAACAGTCTCCAAGTTACGCGAGGCGATCGTTGATGCTAAATGCCAGTTTGCAGGTATACAGGCTAAAGCTTTATATGAATATATTCCCAATGTTGTGAATTTAAGTGAGGCAAGACGACTCACACAATTTGCTGTTCAAGTTTACATCGAGCTTCTGAAACTTTATCAACAACCAGCCTCTGCTACCAGTTCAGTAGAAGACAGGCTACAGATTTTAGCAGGTATGATTCTCACGAACCATTCTTCGCTATCAGTGTGGGGTATTCCAGATGTTGAAGATTTAGCGAAATCTTTAGAAAGCGTATTGTTAGAGTACCAAGAGCAATACATAATCTCAAAGGATTGGTGTACTCTTGGTTTTCTAACCACACAAATCAACTTTAGCAATCAGTTACTGCTGAAAAAGCTTCCACCTGTAGAGAGAATTTTGATTTATCCTTATCTCAGATTTATTGAAGAACAAATTGCCATACCTTGGCAACGAGTTTGTATAGCAGGAGCAAAACACGAACTAAACTCTCCAGCTATAACTCTTGTTAAAGAAATGTTACCGGCTTCTTTAGACGTAGCAAAAACTGTTTACCATCAATTGACCAAACTTTTTCCTGACTATTGCGGTCGTCGAGGTGGATTTGACCATCCTGGTGTAGAACACTCTTGCTTGCGCGACTTGCAGATGTTTCAAGCATATCTGTGGCTTTGTGTTTTGGAGAGGAGTTTTGCACCCGTAGAAAAAGAATTGGTGACTCTGTGTGCTATGGTTATGCAACGAGTAGGAGTGCCATGGGAAATAACGGTACAATGGAATAAACTTTTGATGGATGAAATTAGTAGCCGCGTCAAACCGGAACAACTATCTTATCTACTACCTTATATGCAAGGAATGCAGCAGGCTTTTTATGACCAGCGCGATCATTTTACAGCAATTCCTGAAGAATGAAAGTTAGCAGGTTGGTAGGGATATAGAAGTCCTAAATCATTTATAAAAAATTTTAAGTACTGTAGGGTGGGCATTGCCCACCAGTAGTATCATATGGTGGGCATTACCTGTCAGATATGGCTCAAGCATTTTTAGCACCTCAACGTTTGATTGTTTAACGAATGAAAACCAACATTACCCACAGTAGGGGCGCAATGCCTTGCGCCCCTACAAGTCTGAAACGACTATTATTCGTTGATTCATATGATAGTCAATTTGTACAGTGCGTAAGTCCTATAGACATATTTAATTCGTTTGCACTGGTAAGATCTCAGGGTCGTCGTCTAATGACAAGAGAAACTCTATGAGATCTGTTTGAGCTTGAGTAGAAAAACCAGCCTGTTTATCGACCCAGTAATTATGACCGCTACCATCTGCATTAGACTCTTGTAAGTTGGAGTTAGCACGGTTAGCTAAAACAGTTTGCCGTCGTAAGTTACGGTCTATCAAGACTCGCAAACTTGCTCTCGGTTCTGGTAATCTGTTACTTAACAATGTCCCTGGGATGCCTAACTGGTCTGGATTAACAATGTCGTAACCATTTTTATTTACCTCGATTGCTTCCGCTCCCGCCGCAACACCGCCGTCGTGTAAATAAGGTGCGGTAACGTTCAACCCAATTAAACTAGGAACTTTGTAACCGCCAGAATTAGCGATCGCAAAGGCAAGTTTAAAGTCTTTCTCTGAGGTAATATCTGTAGGAACGTTCAATGTGGGTGGATTTTCTGGGAGGGGAACCCGCAGGTTGCTTGGATAGGTTTGCGGTTTCGTGAAGTTGCGAGCAAAAGCGGCTTGTGCCATGGCGCGTGAAGGCTGTGCTTTGATTTCTCGTTCTGCAATTACGTGATTGTTTGTAAAATATCGCCCACTATGGCATTCAACACATCCAGCTTTCGTAAAAATGACTGCTCCACGTCTAACAGAGGTTGAATCTTGGTTGTTTACAGGAGGTGGTGTGAGTGAGTTTTGATACGCTGACATTCCGTTAAGTTGTGCGGCTACCGGAAATCCAGGCGAACTTGCCATCAATCCATCTAAGATAAAAGGCGAACCTTTAGGATACCCTGGCATAGCGATCGTCTCATTCATAGCAGGTGTACCGGGAGTAGGATCGATTTTTTGGAAAAATTCTGAGGGTTTGGCACCTTGAGGTAACCGAAACTCCGGATTGGCTGAGTTTTGTAGAATGACACCCAAGTACGTTTCTTTGTCAATCCCCAGAAGTTTCTGGCTAGAATCGGCAGTTGAGGTTTGGTCTGAGTTTGTTCCGTGAACATTGCTGTTCAATGATGTTAATCCATGAAACCAACCAATAGCGGCATTACCACTCCAACCATAAGGATACGCACCAATAGTATAGGATGATGGATTTTGAGAGGGATTATTGCGATTGTCTCCTGTAGAGTCAAAGTTTCCTGGAGTCCAGGTCAGTAGTTGGCGATCGACTGCATCCTCTAAAGCTTTAGCATCTGGTAAACGCCCTTCTTTACTATCAGATTTAATGTAAGTTTGTTTGCCCGAGCTGACTGTTAAAGGATTAACACCCGTCTGACGGAACCACGATGCTGAGTTACTTGCTAATGCCAGCATTAAACCTGTATCTAGATCGTTATTTGGTGCGCCTTCAAGGATACGTCCAGTTTTTCTATCTACAGTGGCATGACATGCCGCACAAGTGATACCAACTCGAATTTTACCTTTGTTGATATGAGCAATCATTCCTAGAGGAATGAGGGAGTTAGCAGGTATATCAAGCCCGGTATTTAGAATATCGCCTTTTTTGAAATTGCGTGAAGCGGAGCTATCCCGAAGGGAATCGCCAACTTTCATATCTCTATCCATGGTCACTTGGAGATTCGTTGTCGGTTGACCTTTAAGAGATAATATGGCTTTTGTCAAATTGACGATATTTAATGGACCATTTAAAATACCAGTGACATCGGTAAAGAAAATTTCGTTTCCAAAAGTTTCTTTATAGAAAGCTTTTCGTCCAAGAGCGATTAAATCTTCTGTAATAGCAACAGCACCATTATCTGCTGAGAGTTGCTGTTTCCCTTCTTCTGCTTTTATTAAACTTTCTGCTTCAGCTTTACTAACAACTTTGCCCAACACATCATAAGAACCTATTTCTTGTGCTGTAGGATGGCTTAGAGGCGTGTATGTATTGTTAAGACTTGGTGTTCCTGGAAATGTTAGGTCAATTTGATATGCAAAGAAACCAATAAAAACTAATAGACTCAACAATATAATAACTCCACGCAACCTCATAAAAAGTGGAGTTTGTTTAGATTGCCGTGCAACTGGTTGACTGACTTGGCGATCGGTAGTTTCTGGAGGTGATATCATAAAACTTGATACAGTTTTTCCAATTATTTGCTACGATAACTAGGCTATTTGTTCTACTAAATATGGTCAGAAATTCTTAAAAAGAGCGACCGCAAATAGAGTCTACATAGGCTGCTGGTTGGTTTCTATTTTGTTCGCGACAAAGTAAAAACTGAGCTAAACGCTGTTGATAGTAGTATCTATGGGTAAGCCAACCAAGAGGAGCACCAGCGATCGCTCCAATAATTAAACCAGTAATTAAACTATAAACAAGATGTTTTCTTTTAATATAATTACTTCTATTTGTAGTACTTTGAGTTACCATAAAGCATCCATATACTTTAAATTTCAATAACTGCTATGGGGCAAGCATTACCTACCCCATAACAGTTGTTAACAGTGCCAAATTGTAGTCATTACACAACCAGTTTGAGGAAAGAAACTATCTCATCTGTTTTGAAAGACTGAAGTGTTGTCAATACTTCTGTAGCATCTTGAGTAAGTTGAGTGCCATTAGGAATACCAACAAAACCACTTCCCAGTTTTCCTGCTAGCAAATACCAGAAAGCAATCTTACCCTCAGCGTTCAAAGAGTCATAAGCATGAGTAGGGATTTTTGTGTCATTACCAGTTACAAGTTCAGCCAATGCTTTACTAGGATGGGGATCGAGTACAGTGGCATCCTTATCTCTTCTTTCTGTAGATAGGAATTCGCGCAAAGCTGATAGCTGATTTTCCGGTGACAGTTGTTGAATTCGGGATACTAAGCTATTAGCATCTTGTGTTGGTAGAGCATTTGCCGCATCAGCAGGAACTGAATCAGCAATTTGTTTGTAAAAAGACGCCAAAACTGCTAATTGGTCATCAACAATCAAACTTTTGAATGCAGATGCAGCTTCTTGTACTGGCTTAATGTTTGTAGATGTCATATAAATCTCCTAGTTGATATGGAAATGAAGATTGAGGCATAGGAATTGGCAATTGGAAATTTATTAGTAGAGTGGGTAATGCCCACTATCATCGAACGGTGAGCATAGCCCACCACACTTAAGTAATATTTTTGCCAAAAATTATTACTTTCCAATCCCTATATTCCGAGTTTTTTATAACTCGGTTTTTCAATAGGTGTTAATCTGCAATTTAAAAAAATATTCCATTCGCACAAAGCTGAGTTTTAGGAATATTATGTTTTTGCTACATTCATTAACCTTCACACCTTTAAGGTTAGAGATTCAAGTTATTAGTAAATCACTGTTAAAAGATAGAGATGAGATAGAAAAATAAAATTATGATACCTACCTAAAGAAAGATGAAAAAAATAGTGAAATTCAAAATATATTAAAAATAACTCAAAGGCGTGATGGTTATCACAGGGTGCAACTACTTAAGTGATTTTCAACAGAAATAAGCACAGAGTAGAAAGTGAAATTTCTACCCTGTGCCTATATCTGTTTTTATTAAATTATATCCTAAACTTCAGCACCTGCTTTTGGTTCAGCCCCCATTGGAGAGACATAATCGCGGAAAATATTGATTTGCTGTTCAAATTCAATTTGCTTAATTTTATTGAGCAAGTCTTGAGATTGGGAAGAAAGCTTGTAGTCTGAAGGCATGGGAACAATAGTTGCGTTTTCCATACCTTGAGCTAAGCGATACCAAAATAGTAATTTTGTAGTATCGCTCATAGAACCATACATCCGGCTGTATTGATTATCTACGTTATTAATCAAATCGCGCTGAAACTGTAGTTGCTCGTCATGGGACAGCTCTTTAATTTGATTGAATAACCCTTCAGCAACCTCATCAGAAACAGTGCTTGCTCCTGGAGCAGCTGGAGTTACAGACTTGCCCATTTCTTTATAAACAAACCAGAACAAAGCTAACTGTTCATCTACTGGTAAACTTTGAAAAGCTTGAACGTGTTCGCGAATATTAGGATCGTTAGTTTGAGTAAATGTCATAATCCACTCCGATTGCAAAAAAAACTTTCACGTTTCACCCTATCAAAGTTGAATTTGGTGTTTAACCCTACTGAAGACAGATGTATGTAAATCAAAGAGAAGAACAATTAGTGGATAGTGGATAGTGGTTAGTCGTCAGTCGTTAGTCGTTAATGGTTTTAATAACTACCAACAATAAACAATTATCCACTAACGACTAACAAATAACTAATTAAGGAAATTTCACCATGAATAGACGCTTAGAAGAAAAAGTTGCAATAATTACAGGTGCTGGTGCTGGTATTGGAGAAGCTATAGCCCATAAATTTGCTAAAGAAGGTGCATCAGTAGTTGTTAATGGACTTCCTGATGACCCAATAGAAGATGTTGTCAGTTCTATCAGACACTATGGTGGTAAAGCCATAGCCTATGCAGGAGACGTTTCACAAGAATTCCACGCTCAAAATTGCGTTCAAACGGCGATTAATGCTTATGGTAAATTAGATATCCTAATCAACAATGCTGGTGTATTTTTAGCGACAGCAGAACTTCAAGACTATCCCGTAGAAGTCTTTGACGATACCATTCGCATGAATTTACGCTCGGCATTTTTAATGACTAAGTATGCACTTCCTCACCTGCACAAAACTCGCGGTAATATTGTTTCAGCCGGTTCTGAAGCGGGTTATAACGGCTTGGCATATAACACAACTTATGGCGGTACAAAAGGTTGGATGCACTCTTTTATGCTTGGTGTAGCAGTAGAACAAGCTAAATATGGGATTCGCGCTAACTGTGTTTGTCCTGGTGCTATTGATACCGCTTGGACGCATAAAGAAGATGGTCCAATGAATGCGAAGATGGAAAAAAATCTGATTGATGCTACACCACTGGCGAGACGAGGTACACCAGAAGAAATTGCTAACGTTTATGCTTTTATCGCTTCTGATGAAGCTAGCTATGTTACTGGTGCGCTATGGTTAGTTGATGGTGGAGTGACCACTGCAAAAGGATCTGCTGGTTCAGACACTCCTTTCTGGATGCGTTTCGCACCTAAAGGTGAATTGCGTCTCGACCACTCCAAGGAAGGATTAGAGAATAAGCAAACACAAACTCTCATTTAAAATTCATAACTCGTAATTTGCAATAAACTAGGGACTTTCAAATAAAAAATATCCAACTTTCTCTTGTGGTAATGGCTTCTAGCCCGCCAGTAGAATGATACGGGCGAGGACGCCCGTACCACAAGATGGGTAATTTATTTCTTGGAGATCCCTCAGCGATCGCGAACTACGAATTCTTTCATACCTCATTATCAACCAATCCCCAGCCACTGGTCACTGGTCACTGGTTACTGGTCACTGTTCACTTCCCTTTGTTGATAATCTTCTGAAGACATGGGATCTAATTCCCAACGACGCTCATCGCGTTGTTCGAGGATATCGACTCCTCGCACTGAGGCTTTATCATTCATTTCCATACCAACAGCAGCACCAAGATCGTCTACAATATCCTGGTCGGGAGTAGGAACTGTACCACCAACAGCCTCATCCCCCACTGTTGCTTCTAAATCCCAACGAGCATCTATATCTCCACCTGTTATCTCTGGATTAGCTTCTACGTTACCTATATCATCATACTCGTTGTTGCGATCGCCTACATTATACCCTGGCATATCTTTGACGCCAGTTCCATAGGACTCAGTAACAACTTGTGGCAAATCATCTGTGTCAAAGTTTTGATTAGAATTTTTTTCTGCCATAACTCTCATATTTTTTTAGTGCATTCTCACGATAACGCTTTCTCTATCTGGCATGGTCAGCCAAAAGATTTACGACTTATGAAGTAAAAAAAATACAAAATCTCTCTCTTTAGTATGAGGAATCTTGGAAGAGAGACACTTATTTTTGTTGTGATATGGTCACTTCATAAAAGTTATGGGTAAAAAGTTGGGATTCAAGAAATTCTTTCAGGAGATTCCAGGTTTTAACTCATGACTCTTTCCTTCACGAAAATTATAAATCTTTAGTAAAAAGGTATAAGGAACGGAGAACGGGCGAACATTTACTCACATAAAGCTTAATATTAAACTAAATTGAGCAAAAATCGAGAAAATCAATGTATCACTTTAGAGATAAAAAGCATATATCCCAAAAGAACGAAGAAAAACTAGCGATCGCGGCGTAATAATGAAAGTAATGAATTCATGGTCGAGTGATAAGGGAGTTAGGATTTATGACTTGGGGTATGCTTATACAACTCATCCCCAACTCATGATTCCTAACTATTTTCTGAAATAAGTCCCATAGCTAATAGATTTTATAAGAATAATAATAAGTTCACATTTATAAGGTTATAGCCTGCTTAATTCAGGTACTGTCTAGATATTGGAGGTCAAAAATGAAATATGGTGAATTTATCAAACACGTACAAAGCTTTGCTCAATTGAATTCTCATGAAGATGCAGAACGAGCAACTCGTGCGACGCTAGAAACTATTAAAGAGCGCATAGTTGGAGACGAAGCGAAAGATTTAGCATCGCAATTACCGAAGGAATTAGGCGAGTACTTGCGAGGGCGCGAAGGGGAAAACGGTCAAACTTTTTCAATACAGGAATTTATTTCCCGTGTAAGTGAAAAGGAGGGAGTCGATCCAGTATCTGCTACAACACACGCACGCGCTGTATTTGAAGTACTGAGAAACGCAGTAACGCCTGGTGAATTTAAAGATTTCCAGGCTAACTTTTCAAATGATTATGCAGAATTGTTTCCCACTTCACAAGAAAGTATGGCTAATGGCTAATAGATGAATAACAATTGCAATTAGCAATTAACTATTAGCTCTTTGATATAAATAAAAAAGGAAAACCCATGATACAATATAACAATCATTCTGAAAAAAAAAGAGTAGCAATCCTCATTGAAAACTTTGTAGAGGATTCAGAGTTTCAAGTGCCATACAACGCTCTGAAACAAGCAGGAATGGAGGTTGTTGTGCTTGGTGCTCGGATGAATGAAAATTACAAAGGCAAGCAAGGTAAAGTTTCCAAACAACCTGATGGTACTACAGCAGAAGCGATCGCATCCGAATTTGACGCTGTAGTTATTCCTGGAGGTATGGCTCCCGATAAAATGCGTCGCAACCCCAACACGGTTAGATTTGTGCAAGAGGCTATGCAGCAAGGCAAGATAGTAGCTGCTGTTTGCCACGGTCCGCAGTTATTGATTGAAGGGGATTTGCTTCGAGGTAAGCAAGCGACAGGCTTTTTAGCAATTAGCAAAGACATGATAAATGCAGGTGCTAATTACACAGACCAGCCTTTAGTCGTTGATGGTAACTTAATCACATCACGCCAACCCGGAGATCTAGCTATTTTTACCACAGCTGTTTTAAGCCGCTTGGGATATGGCGGTCAAGATGCTGCATTGCCAGATGAGAAAGATACAACAGCTGAATGGTGGAAAATTGCTGATGCTTGGGGCGGTTCTACCAAAGGTGATATAGTTAAAGCGTTGAATACAGCCCTTGCTGGCGAACGTTATTCTTTAGAAGCGCTAGAAAATTACAACCAGAAAGAATCAGATCCACAAGTGAAGTCTATCTTTCAAGAAATGATAGGCAGCAAACAAGGTAATATCAATATCTTAGAAGCACGTCTAGATCGATTAGGTGAAAAGCCTTCCTTGACAGCAAATATCGCTAACCAATACGCAAAAGTGAAAACCGCCCTCACAGGAAGCGATGACATATACCAATTACGTAGCGCTTTAGGTGACGTTCAAACTGGTATAGGTGATATTGGAGCTTTGATGGCAGCAACAACAGATCCCGTATCAACTGACATTTTTACACAAATCCACAACGACTTACGGACATACGAGCAACGACTAGTAGACCTGTATCGGTCAAGGATGGGTGCAGGGGTTAAGCCAGCGAAACCGACTACAGGGGCTGCTATGTCGATGTAGGTTTTTGTGGGACGAACCATAGGCGCAAAGATAGCGTAAAAAGTTCAGGAGGGGAGCTTTGCGCCTGGATGGTTCGTTTGTAAGGACGAGTCATACCGCGTCTATACAGTTTGTAAAGGAGAATTAATAAGATGGCATCTATGTCAGAAAATAAGCAAAACCAAGGGAAAGCAGAAGCCAGTGAAACCGAGCGTTGGGCTTCATTACTAGGCGGTAGTGCAATGGTATTGATGGGTTTAAGCCAGCGTTCCTTAAGAGGAGTATTGATGGCTGCAGCAGGTGGCGGTCTGATTTATCAGGGTGCAACAAAGCAAAGCACGATTCAGCAAGCACAACAAGCAATAGGCATGACTCAACAAGGCATTAAAGTTGAAAAGACCGTGACTATTGATAAGCCAGTAGACGAACTTTATCGTTTCTGGCATGATTTTGAAAATCTACCAAGATTTATGAAGCATCTCAAATCTGTCAAGGTGTACGATGCTAAACGTTCTCATTGGATAGCTACCGCACCTTTAGGTGGGAGCGTAGAATGGGATGCAGAAATTTTAGAAGACCGAGAAAATTCCTTTATTTCTTGGGCTTCTGTAGAAGGAGCAGATATAGATAATTCCGGTTTTGTCAGATTTAAACAAGCACCTGGTAACCGTGGAACTGAAGTTAAGGTTGTGATTGAATACTTTCCACCAGGTGGAGCGCTAACAGCAACTTTCGCTAAACTCTTTGGTGAAGAGCCAGAACAACAAATAGGTGACGATTTGCGCCGTTTCAAAATGTTGATGGAAGCAGGCGAAATTGCGACTACAGAGGGACAGCCCAGAGGAAAATGAAGGAATTATGAATTATGAATGATAAATTATGAAACAGGTTTTCTTTTCAGCATTCATAATTCACAATTTACAATTCAAATCCACAATTCACAATTCATAATTCATAATTCATAATTCATATGAAAGCAGTCTGTTGGCAAGGCGCTAATGATGTACGGGTGGAAAATGTACCAGATCCAACAATTCTTAACCCCCGTGATGCCATTCTCAAAATTACATCAGCAACTATATGTGGTTCCGATCTGCATATTTATGACGGCTATATCCCAACAATGAAAGCTGGTGACATTATCGGTCACGAGTTTATGGGAGAAGTCGTTGATGTAGGTCGTGAGGTTAAGAAGTTAAAAAAAGGCGATCGCGTTGTAGTTTCTTCAATCATCGGGTGCGGTCAATGCCACTACTGCCAACAGCAGAAGTGGTCGCTGTGCGATAACTCCAACCCCAACGGTTGGATTAACGACAAATTATTTGGTTTTGGTACAGCCGGAATATTTGGCTATTCTCATGCTTTCGGTGGTTATGCAGGAGCCTTTGCAGAGTATATACGAGTCCCGTTTGCTGATTACGGTGCTGTAAAAGTGCCAGAAGGTATTCCTGATGAAAAAATACTGCCTATTTCAGATGCTTTCCCCACTGGTTATATGGGAGCAGAAATGTGCAATATTTCTCCTGGAGACACCGTAGCAGTTTGGGGTGCAGGTCCCGTAGGTCTCTTCGCCATGAAAAGCGCCTATATGTTGGGAGCAGAAAGAGTCATTGCGATTGACCGTTTTCCAGAACGCCTGCAGATGGCTCAAGAATTTGCCAATGCAGAAACTATCAACTACGAAGAAATCAGTGCAGGCGACGCTCTCAAAGAAATGACAGGCGGACGTGGTGCTGATGCTTGTATCGATGCTGTTGGGCTTGAAGCACACGGTATGGGTTTAGAAGGAATTTACGATGAAGCCAAGCAAGCAGTCAGATTAGAAACAGATCGTCCCCACGTGTTGCGCGAGATGATTCTAGCTTGTCGAAAAGGCGGAATTTTGTCAATTATGGGTGTTTATTCGGGATTTGTAGACAAAATCCCCATGGGTGCAGCAATGAACAAAGCCCTGACTTGGAAAATGGGGCAAATGTTCGGTCAGAAATATATGCCCATGTTGTTGGATCGAGTTCTTAATAACGAAGTCGATCCATCCCGTGTTTTCACCCATCGCTTACCTCTAGAGGAAGCTAAGCAGGGCTTTGAAATATTCAAGCACAAGAAAGATAACTGTGTCAAAGTTCTGCTGAAACCATAAAGTTTGTTAGTTGTTAGTAGGGGCGCAAGTCCTTGCGCCCATACATAGTTAGTCGTTAGTGGTTCTTATCACAACTAACAACTAACGAATAACAACTAACTATTAACCAAATTCTAATTATTTTGGAGGAAAATTTATGAAACGCTTACGTCATATCTTGACAGTTTTTTTAGTGGCATCAACCTTTTTTGTGATGCAAGCTTTTGGTATGACATTACAAGCACAAGCTGACCAGACTGTAACTAGCCCAGAGGGTATTTACTATAAAGCAGTACCTGGAGAAGCAAGCAATGTTAATAGTACTGATAAGCTCAGAACTATTGATAACAATAATGTGGGCAACACGAGTAATAACAGAAATGGTAACGATCTGATTGGAAACACCAAAAGAAGCTTGAAAGAAACTGCTGATAATGTTCGCCAATCAGTTTCTCATGGTGTCAATGAGACCGCTCGAACTATTGGTGATAATGTAACAACTCCAGAAGGGACTTATTACAAATCAACACCTAATGGAGTTAACTATAGCAATAGCGATAGTTATAGTAATCGCTCCTCTCAAGGTTCTGGAAATCCTTTAAAAGATGCTGCTGAGAATATTCGCGAAAAGCTCAATTTAGATGAGGAACTTCCTCGGAGTACAAAAGAGTTTTTGAATTCTTCTGAAAAGAGAGTTGAAAAGACAGTTAAACCAATTACTCAAACACCAGAAGGTTACTATCAAGCACCTGCTCGTGCTCGGTAAGTAGGGATTAGGGATTGGGGACAAGGGACTGGGATTTTCCCAATCCCCAATCTCCAACCTCCAGTCCCCAATCTCCAATAATAAAGGAATATTAATAATGAAAGCAGTTTGCTGGCAAGGTGCCAATAAAGTACAAGTTGAAACAGTACCAGATCCAAAAATTTTGAATCCACACGATGCCATTGTTAAAATTACCTCAACAGCGATCTGTGGATCTGACTTACACCTTTACGATGGCTTCATCCCTACTATGGAAAAGGGTGACATTCTCGGTCACGAATTTATGGGAGAAGTTGTTGAAATTGGGAGTGAAGTTAAGAAAATAAAAATAGGCGATCGCGTTGTTGTTCCTTTTACTATCTCCTGTGGTAACTGCTTTTTCTGCCAACGGGATTTATGGTCTCTGTGCGATAACTCCAACCCTAATGGCTGGATGATTGAAAAACTGATGGGTTATTCACCATCTGGTCTATTTGGTTACTCTCATTTATTTGGTGGTTATGCAGGCGGTCAAGCAGAGTATGCTAGAGTGCCATTTGCTGATGTAGGATTGTTTAAAATTCCTGATGGATTAACGGACGAGCAAGTCTTATTTTTAACTGATATTTTTCCAACAGGTTATATGGCAGCAGAGAACTGCAACATAAAACCCGGTGATATAGTCGCCGTTTGGGGTTGCGGACCTGTTGGACAATTTGCTATCAAGAGTGCTTATATGCTGGGTGCCGAGCGAGTTATTGCTATCGATCGCATTCCCGAACGCTTGCAAATGGCACAAGAACAAGGCAAAGCAGAAGTTTTGAACTACGAAGAAGTGAACGCCGGCGATGTCCTGAAGGAAATGACAGGCGGGCGCGGTCCCGATGCAGTTATCGATGCTGTAGGGCTAGAAGCTCACGGAACAGATTTTATAGCCTTCCACGACCGAGTTAAACAAATTGTACGTCTAGAAACAGACAGACCAAGCGCATTAAGACAGGTTATTCTGAGTTGTGGTAAAGGCGGTCACGTCTCCATTCCTGGCGCTTACGGTGGTTTTCTAGACAAAATTCCTATGGGAGCAGCCATGAATAAAGGGTTAACGTTCAAATCGGGGCAAACACACGTACACAAGTACTTGCGTCCCTTACTCGAACACATTCAGAATGGCGACATCGATCCTACTTTTATCATTACTCATCGTTTGCCTTTAGAACAAGCACCTCACGCATACGAAATTTTCAAGCACAAAAAAGATAACTGCATCAAAGTTGTACTGAAACCGTAGTAGCTAATAGCTAATAGCTAATTGTTCATTGCTATTAGCCATTAACTATTAGCCATTAGCAATAAATTATGTTTGATTCCTTTAGAAAAGAACTTTCTCGCCGCCATCTTTTACATAAAGCAGGTTTTAGCTTTATGGCAGTTGGTGTTACAGGGGCAATAGGGTACATTATTAAACCATCTCGGACTCTAGCCCAGGCTGCTCCTGCACCATCGAAGGAACCTTCTTTACCTCCTGAGAAAAAGCTGGGATGGGCAGTTGTAGGGTTGGGTAAGTTTGCTACCGAACAAATCATGCCTTCATTCGCTGAGTGCAAAAGGTCAAAATTGGTTGCTCTAGTGAGTGGCGATCGCTCTAAAGCAGAAAAGTATGCACGACAATACGGTATCAACTCCAAAAACATTTACAATTATCAGAACTACGACAATCTTCGCAATAACCCAGAGGTAGATGTAGTTTATATTATCTTACCTAACGGGATGCACGCCGAATACAGTATTCGTGGCGCAAAGGCTGGTAAGCACGTCATGTGTGAAAAGCCCATGGCAAACACTGTCGAAGAATGCCAAGCCATGATTGATGCAGCCAAAAAAGCCAACCGCAAGTTGATGATTGCTTATCGCGCTCAGTACGAACCCTACAATTTAGCCGCCATTCAACTTACTCAAAGTGGCAAACTAGGAAAATTGAAAGTTGTTACTTCCGACCACGGACGAATTCTTGACCCTAAAGACCCTGCTGATGTTTGGCGCATGGACAAGAAATTAGCGGGTGGAGGTTCTCTTTACGATATTGGTATTTATAGCTTACAAGCAGCAAGGTACATTACAGGCGAAGAACCTACAGAAATTACCGCCTTCACCTACAGCACTCCAGGAGACCCCCGCTTCCGTCAGGTTGAAGAAAACGTTAACTTCACCTTGCGCTTTCCTAGTGGTGTATTAGCGAACTGTACTTCCAGTTATGGTTACTCCACAACGAAGCGTATCCAAGTTTTTGGGTCTGAAGCAGTTTTGGAATTAGATCCAGCTACAGACTACTATCAACATCGCTTGTATATCAACCGAAATAACCGTAGAGAAGAGCAAAACATAGAAGAGAAAAACCAGTTTGCTCTAGAAATAGATCACCTTTCTGAGTCCATCATGACAAACAAGCAGCCTAAAACTCCCGGTGAAGAAGGTTTGCAAGATGTCAAACTCATGAACTTAATTTACCAAGCCGCCCGTACAGGCGAAAAGGTAAAAGTGTAAATAAGTGACTGGGGACTGGCGATTAGGATAGTTTGTTCTTTCCCAATACCCAGTCCCCAATCCCTAGCCAAAGAGGAAACAAATATGTCAGATACAACTGTTAATAAAATAGACTCAGCCTATTCCCCTAAAGGCGAACAGGGTCAAAAATATCTTGCTTCTGGTAAGACTGTTTCAATGCGCCTTTGGGAAAACGAACAGCCCAATGAACCTAAAGAACCAACTTCACGCGAATATGAAACTGTTGGTTATGTTATTAGCGGTCGGGCTGAGTTGCATATTGAAGGACAAGTGGTTTTGCTAGAACCTGGGTCTTCCTGGGTAGTACCAAAAGGCTCGTCTCACACTTACAAAATTTTAGAATCATTCACAGCTGTTGAAGCAACAAGCCCACCCGCTCAAGTTCATGGAAGAGATGAGAATTAATCAGAATCTTTTGTCCTCTCGTACCCAATTGCTCGTTGGTGAACGATAATTCATCGCCTATAATCCATATAGAGACGCGCCATGGCGCGTCTTGTTGTATTTACTACAATTGGCAAAAAATGAGAACTTTACGACAGATAGCACGATCGCAAAGAAGTAGTTCATAATTGTTTTAATGCTTTCAGGTTGCTACAGTGTCTGATTCTTTGCCATTGCGCGATCGCTACCTCACTTTAATCGACGAAATTGTCCAAAGCACCCTTAAGGGCAAAATTAGCTCTCAAGAGCAAGTGTATCAAATGCTACTGAAAGGTGTGACAATAGGGACAGGAGAAGTGTTTGAATTGGTTTTGAGCGATCGCCTCAACTCCACCCAGCAGCAAGTCGATATTGAAAAAGACGAACTCAAGCACGCTAAGGCAACCCGCAGTCTCAGGGCAATGAAGACGATTCAGAGTCAATGGCAGCGAGCCGAACAGCAAAACAAAGTTGCAGAGGCTATTACTTCGGCAGTCAAAGAAATTACTTCAGCTAATTCAAGCGAGCGTTTAGCCGCATTCTTAAGAGCAATCGATCCCAATCGAAAAAATCCCCTCACCTTACCACAAATTCAACAAGTCTCAAAATCTTTACAGCAATTTGCTCAAGCTAGTCCAGATTTTCAGCAAATTTCAGAAGGCATTACTCGTGGTATCGCATCTTGGCAACGGCTACAGGATCATTTGATTAGCTGGATGTACGAACAAAGTCGAGGAACTCTGGGATTTGGAGGCGTACCAGGAGAACAAGGTCCCTGGGCAACTTGGGCGAAGCAGGTCAATAGTAGTCATCTCCAAGCGCTGTTTCGTACCTTAGCTATGGAACAATCTGCCATTGATTTTGCCCAACAAAGAAGTGGTATGAGCCTCAGTGATTGGGTAGAAATGGCAACGCTCTTGCAGTCCTTACACAGAGGGTTAGTGAATTGGTTTGACCAACAACCCTACAATGTCAAAGCAGGCTCGAATTTGTCAATTTCAACTTACTTAACTTTTGCAGTGATTTGGAGTCTCCTTGCAAACGGTTTTAGTAATACTGCGTCCTCGTACAGCGCTGCTTGTCATCAAGTCATGCTCCAGATTTTACGAACCTTTGCACAGCGCCCGTATTTTCCTTTATATGGAGGAATTTTTGCATCCTTCTCCGGTAGTTATCTACGGGATGCTCTAGATTATCTCAATGAACCAATGCAATATGCAGAAGGAACTCAAGAAAAAGCCAGAATATTAACACTTTTAGGTTATTCTCAGCGTGCAATGGGACAGTATCGTCGTTCGGCAGAGTTTCATACCGCTGCACTAGAAATAGCTCGCAATGCAGGCGATCGCTCCTGTGAAATTGCTAATTTCAATCACCTCAGCCGGACTTGTGTTGCTGAAAAAATGTATGCAGAAGCAATTGATTACAGCCAAAGGGCATTAATACTGAGCCGTCAGACAGGCGATCGTACAGGAGAAGCAAATGCTCTGGTGAATTTAGGTTACAGCGAAGTCATGCAAGCACAGCAGACAGAACAAACAGAACCAGAAACCTATGAAATGGCGATTAACTATTTGCAACAAGGCTTAGCATTATCAGAGAGATTGGGCGACCTTCAAAGTAAAGCTTTGTGTTTCAGCAGTTTAGGTATTGCTTACTTAGTCATTGGACAACCGCAAGCAGCAATTAAACATTTAGAAGACGGCTTGCAAACAGCACAAATCGCTGGCGATTTATACCTTCAAGGTTTAAACTTAGCTAATTTAGCAGAGGCTTACTATCAACTGCAAACTCAAGAACAAGCTGTTTATACTGGTACTTTGGGAATGTATTTGTTAAATCAAATTGCATCAAATGAGTGGAGAAAAACAGCAGGTTTACTCACAATTTTGCAGGGACAGATAGGAGCAGAAGCGTTTAGTCAATTACTACAGCAAAACCGTTCTAAAATTATTTCTGTCATTGGAGTAGATGGTTACGATTACATTCCACAATTACTAGAGGAATACAGGCAAAGTATTCAGTGACCAGTGACCAGTGACCAGTAGGGTGGGCATTGCCCACCAAAAGCCATTAAACTCAACGATTATTATTAACAATCCACCCATTTAGAATGGTGGTGTTGCAAAGAACTCCTCTCCTGCTGCATTCTTAGCAAAGTGATTGTTGCTGATACTTGATAAACAACTGATAGAGTTCCTGATGCTTTTAGTTTGGCATTGTTGCAGTGATTTCAGATCTTTCAATCTGATGATATTTCAATTTTTTAAGCAGAGCCTTGTTTGCTTTATTTAAGGGATCAAGTCACTGTCACACAAAAACAAAATAGTGTTTATAAATGCTTTTAATTCAGGACACAAATTTACTGCATCCATCAAATTATTTTTTCTTAAAATACTTGCTGCGTCACGGATTTTACTATAACTTCGTTTACATTTACCTATTTCAAATATTTCTTTAATACGATATGAAGGTGGGTTATTATGATTGACTTGTTCAGGTAAGCCACTAGGTGCTAATTTATTATGCCCAGCTAATTTTTGAATGGTTGACCAATAGGGTAACAGCCAAGCTTCAAAATCATATTGAGCTACGTGAGGATAAAACTTAGGATGGTTTCCTACCCAAGCGTTCATTTTAGCTTTAGCATCTGTTGCATCTATAAAATCATCTGTTCCCGTATATACATCTGTTAATGCAATTACAGCATTATAAGCATCTTTGCCGATTAGCAAATTTTCAACAATACGCTTGAGTTTTGCTTCTTTAGGAATGCGACCATCATAAGGTATAAACTTAAGTCTAGGCATTTTCTGTTGTAACCGCAATTTAAGAAAAGCTTCTAAAATTGGCTTAAAAGCTGTTTCTGTTGCGCCTTCAACTAAAATAGCTATTTTCATGGACGACCACCTAATAAATTCATTGCCCAAACTTGGTCTAAGCTATAGTCCTCTAACCATTTCTCTAGATCTAATGAGTCAGCCCAAGTCATAGTAGTTGTACCATCTTCAGCATCACAAACTAATACTTCTTCAGGTTTTAAAAATCTTACCAATCTATCTGAATGTGTTGCCACAATGAGCTGAGTTCGTTTTGAAGATTCTCTCATTAAATCAGCAAGCAACCGCAATAATTCAGGGTGCAAACTGACTTCTGGTTCATCTATTAAAGTGACAGCAGTTAAATCTGGGCTTTGCAAGAGTGTTGCCAGCCAGAGAAATCGCAAAGTCCCTTCAGATAACTGGTGCATATAAAGGGGTCGTGAGAAATTTTTATCTTTCCACGTCATCGCCAAAGTTCCTGCAGCTACCGGAGGAAATCCCAATCGTTCAAAATCAGGAAAAGCTGTAGCAAGCGTATCCTCTACAATTTCAAACCGATTCGGGTCAGTTTCGCGTAGATAATAAAGGCAAGATACTAAATCTTCTCCATCAGAACCGGGCAATGTTACCGGACGCATAGATTGAGGTAAACGAACCGGACTTTTAGGCGTAACATTCAATGCCCCATAAAACGTGCAAGAAGCTAGTTGTTTGCGGAAATTCTCTGGTTCTTGGTACATTTTAGGAACTTGAGAAAGAGAAGTTTCATAGGGATTATGTTCCCAAGTTGGACGAATTAACTCATACTGCTGTGGAGTAGAATACTTTACATCCAAACCACGAGAATCAATATGCTTGAAAGGTTGAGAAGCATTAGGATCGCGGTTTTGACTGAGGGTTTCCAAAGCAATTTCATAAAACTGACCTTTAGGAACAAGCTTCAGATAGTAATTTAACGGTTCCCCGTGAGTCAAAGCCATAGATAATTTAAACACCAGACTATCGGCTTTGTCACGAGTCATAATTTCACTGAGACCGCTTAATTCAGACATTTTTAACTGCAACTGACCTTTCGCCGATGCTGCTAATAGTAAAAAAATCTCTAAAAGGGACGTTTTACCTACTCCGTTGGCTCCAATCATCACAGTTAAGGGACGCATTTCAACTTGTACATTGTATAAGCGCCGATATCCTTCAATACTAATATTTTGAAAAGAACTCATAATGTACTTCTGACTAACTGTTATAGTAGCAATTGCTTTTTAGCATCTATACCTCTTTATTCTCGCTTACTCCAATGCTCTAGGTTAGTCCTTACACACAACACTATATAAATGTGCTTAAATTTACTAAAAGAGAAAATATACTTAAATCATGCTATATTTAGAACAGTTGTCTCGGTGAGCTTACTTTAAAAGTTGTAATTATGTACAATGATGAACTTGAATCACGTCAATTATCCTTAGAGCAGCTATTTTTAGACCCGAATAATCCTCGTTTTTCTAGCGAACGTGATAAGTCAACTCCGGAACATAAAATTCCCGATCCAAAAATCCAAGAGAAAACGTTGAAGAGAATGAGCGAAAATTTTGGAGTTAAGGATTCTGTACAACTGGAGTATGCAAAATTTCGAGACCTTCAAAGAACAGGTCAATTTGCTGAGTACTTGGCAGCATTGGGAACAGGTAACTCTGCTGACGGTCGAGCAGTATGCTACGCCATGTTTGCTAGTGCTGAATTCAAGGAGCCATCTCGAGAATATGCGCGACGGGAAGGGGTCTTATTGCGATCGCGTCGGCAAGCAGCTTTTTGGCTGAGCCAAAGTTTCAGTATTGATAGTCTTTGTCAGATGCGGCAAAAGGTTAGTACAACCTTAATTCGGAATCTCAGCCGAAATCTTGCGCCAGTGATTACACCATATCGTCGAGATACAGCTTTTGCTACACTAAGACCACCACAGATATGAAACAAAGAATCAACACCTAGTTATTACGAATACAGATATAGATGCTTATTTATATTTTTAAATTGCGCAATACTTTAATATTACTTAGCAATACGTCTAGTATTCCCTTAGTCCTCCCGATGGATTGGGGGGAAATCAGAAATTAAATTCCCTCCCCAATCCATCGGGGAGGGTTAGGGTGGGGTAAAACTAAATCTAAAACCTCGAGCTATTATATTAACGATAATCCTGCCGTTGAATATCGCGTAGACGAGCTGCATTACGCATACCGTATTCGGGACGAGTGAAGCGATTTAACTGAGATTCAAAAAACTCCCTATTAGCTCGCAAATGTTCGGGGTCGGGGTCATCTAAAGGATGACAAAGCGCTGTCCGTAATGCTTGAATAACAGCAGAGGTGACACAGTACATTGACCGTTGAAAACTAATTCCCAACTGAATCAACATATCTTCTTCTCCACGGCAATATTGCTTGTAATAATCAACAAGATATTGTGGTAAGAAGTGCAACATATCCTGCATCAGCAATGTTGGTGGAATGCCTGCAGTTCCTACTGGGAAAACATCGGCATACAGAATTCCATAGTGGAAATCTTTCTGGTCTGTTGGCACTTGACGTGCTTGAGCATTGTAGGATTTTGTACCTCGGAAGGGAGCAGTACGATAAAAAACAGCTTCTACGTAAGGTAATGCCGCT